>JAFZDG010000042.1 GCA_017561285.1 Bacteroidaceae bacterium | reverse complement strand
GCATTCATACGCAACTCGGAAAAGGCCCTCTTTCACGAAGAAGATGTGATTGGTGCGCTTGCCTTGCTCGACAATTGCCTCTTTTTTCTTAACGGGTACAAGCTCTGCTACATCGAGGAGCATATTTATAGTTTTGTCCGTTACGGGGTATGTGCATCGTAGTGCTTCTGCCAATTCCATTTTGCTATATCTTCGGTTTTATGTTGCAAAAATAAGAAATATTCTATAATTCTGTGTTGAAATGCCGGCGTAATTCTCGGGCATTAAGGAATTAAAGGTTTTTTTGGTGTTAACATACATTAACAAAGCAGAAATGGATTTATTGACTTGCGTCAATTTTAGATTATAGCCTTTTCTTTTCCTTTGCAAAAGGAATTTAATAAACACATATAGATATGAAACAATTGTTACGGAAATTTAGAATTTTGTCGATGTTGTTAGTATTCTCGATGCTTTCTGTTACATTGCAGGCGCAGCCTACAATGGACGGAAGTAATCTTGTACGTACCAGTCATCAAGCGAGCCAAAATGTGGATTGGTGTCAATTTGCTAAGGATTATCCCGCATTGCGTTACTATGCCAATTCGATGCAGTTGATGCAACAATCATCCAATGTACCCGATGCCAATCGAGTTCCTATGTTCCGTGCATCGCAGCAAGTAAATCATACTGCCGGTGAGCAGCTGAGAGAGGCCACCTTCTGGGGACATGTGCTTCATGCCGATAACTGGAGCAGCACAGGACAAACTTCGGGCTACGGATTGCACACATTTACCAATAAAAACTTTATGAATGAGGTAAATGTGTTGGAAAATACCAATATCTATAGCTGTAATATGTCGGCCGGTGGTTTATACCAAGATGGTGTGTTGTATTATATCAACTATACAGTATATCAATGGGGTGATTCGAAATACCTCTATTCGGTAGATACCGGCACCGATCCTTGGACTCAAAAGAATTCGACTTTCCTATATGATTATTATATGTTTGCTACAGCCGGTGTTTCTGTCGATCCTACTACCGGCACTGCCTATGGTATCTTTTCGACTGCCGATGGTCAAGGAAAAGAGTTGGGTACTGTAAACTATGCCTCGGTCAAACGTACTTGTATCGCTACTGTTGAACAAGACTTTGTGGCGTTGGCTATCGACAGCGATGGTCAGTTGTTTGTGATAGGTGAGGATGGCAATCTCTACAAGATGGATAAAACCAACGGTGCAACTACCCTTGTAGGCCCCACCGGTGTAACTGTAGCACCTTACATTCAAAGTGCAACGTACGATCATGTAGATGGTGTATTGTATTGGGCAGCCTATACAGGTTCTTATGGTGCATACACCTCAGGCTTGTACACTGTCGATACCAAGACCGGTGCGGCGACTCTGTTGGGTGCATTCCCTCAAAATCTGCAAATGTCTATGCTTACTGTTCTTGCTCCCCTTGCCGAGCAAGATGCGCCTGCGGCTGTCGATGACCTTACATTGACCTTTGAGGGTGGTAAGATGAATGGTACAGTTG
>JAFZDG010000041.1 GCA_017561285.1 Bacteroidaceae bacterium | reverse complement strand
TCTGTGCGTATGTATTGGCAGCTCTTGCTGCATTTACCGCTCAGGCCGATGTGAAGCTTACTTATCAAGAAAAGTATGGCGACCACATGGGTACATCTTCGGCTTGTCAAGCCAAAAATTACTACTTCTACAATGCGCAAGGCGAGGTCGTGCGTCACGTCTTTCACACTGCCGGAACATCCGGCCAGTTTGGGGTGCAAAATGTCTATTATTACAACTTTGATAAGAATGGTAACTTGTCAAGCGTAGTCAATTATCAATGGCGACCTGCCTATTCGGAGTGGTCGTTGAGCGATAGTATTGCCTATGAGTATGATGCCAACGGTAATTGTATCGTTGAGACCGGTGGTCGTGATACTTATACCTATACTTACGATGCCAATGGTAATATGACTAAGAAGGTTGCTACTGTGACCGAAACAGGCCAGGTTCTTCAAACCATCATCTATTCTGATTTCGTAGATGGCGTAGTTAATAAACCTCGTAAGTATGAGTCGGATGGTGCTTATTCCAATTATCTCTATTCGGGTACTTTGGAGTATGATGCTGCTTATCGTGTTATTGTCGATGACCGTCTTACTTCTACCGGTTCTAAAATGCAACGTCTTGAGTATGTCTACGATGATAACAATGTGTGTGTGAGTGAGAAGTGGTACACATCGCCCAGTTGGACTCCCGAAATGATTGAGGCCGGTAGTGAGGCCGATACATTGTTCTTCAGTCGCGATCTTACACGTACACTTGTCGATAACAAATATTATCAGGTCAATGAGCGTGCCAAAGAGGTTGTTGACTTTGATCCCAACGACTTTAGTCCTATTTATGCTTGGACTACCGTATCGAGTGGTTCTCGTGAGTATTATGTTGCAATTGATGAAACTACAGCTCCTTCGGCTCTTACATTGCAAAATGTCTCTACCGAAGCTCAACCCAACTCTGTGAAAATTACAGCTCAAGCCGCTGCTGCCAACATACCCGGCTTGCAATATATTATCTGGCGCAATTGGGAGATGGTGGCAACTGTCGAAGCTGTAGATGGTGTGATAGAATATGTAGATAGCAACGTAGCAAGTGCGCACCACACTTACTTTGTGCAAGCGTACGATGCTGTAAATGGCACATATTACAACGTTTCTGATCTCGTATCTATCAATATGCAGGTCGATTTAGCCCCTGTAACCAATATTAAGATGGTTGCCGGCCGCAAAGAGGCTGTAAACGATGCTATGACCGGTGCTTCGTACGATTCATATATTATTACGCTCGAGTGGGATGCTCCCGTTTGCGATTATGATGTAATATCGTACGAAATCTATCAAAAGCCCTTTGCTATGCCTATTGCAACTGTTACCGGTGATGTGCTTACTGCCGAGTTGAGTATGCCCGACTGTGAGACTGCCGATATTCGCATTGATGCCATCTATGAATTGGGTACTGCTATGGGCCAATATGTAACATTTAAATGGGATCCTTCGAAGGATTTCGAGGGTGAGCAACCTCTCGATGTACTTACACTCGTGAAGACCGACAATGGTGGTGAATTGATTTTGGAACTCTATGATGCCGAGAACAAGCACTATCGTGGCAAAACCTTGATGGCTACAACAACCGGTTATGAACCGAACTATCAATATTATTACAACTACGAAAACGGTTTGCTCGCCGAGTATTACTTTATTCAATACAAGGAGATGGGTGTATGGACCGATCCCAAAGATCATATCATCTATACCTATGACGAGCAAGGTCGTCTTGTGAAAAAAGAGAATGTATATACCTATAATGAAATGTATGAGTATCAATACGATGAACAAGGTCGTTTGATTTCTTATACCCGTTATGGCAAGACCGATCGCAATAATCCCGATGCAGCGTATGACAAACCCTATTCTACTGTAACATACAGCGATTTTGATGAAAATGGCAATCCTAAACGTATGGATTATACCGACCATCTTTACGCAACAAGCAGTTATTATGTGTTCTTTACTTACGATGCCAAAGGTAATGTGCTGGTGGAAGAGGCTTGGACTCCATTGCATGGCTCGGACGATGAGAATGCCAGAGAAGCCAATTATAAATACGAAAATACTTATGATGAGTATGGTATAAAAGTAGAGTGCGTTAAATATAATGGTGATTGGGAAACCGGCGAATTTGTCTATGCTACTCGCGAAACACGTACAAAAGTGTCAGATACTCAGTACGATTATGTAATTTACAATTACAACGAGAGTGATAAAAACTGGGCACAATATAGAACCCATACCGAGTATTATGCAGTACTCGATGGTGCATATGCTCCTCGCAATCTCAAAGTTGATTATATCGATAATGCTAACTTTACCAATGCTGTGCAGTTGACTTGTTCGGTACCTGAAAAAGAAGTGCCCAATGCACAATATATCGTATGGTACGACTGGCAACCTGTTGATACACTCTCGGCTGTAAATGGTAAGATTACTTACATTGCCGAAAATTTGGAAAATGGTCGCGATATAGAGTTTCTCATTCAATCGTACGATGCGGTAAACGATATAATGTACAACGTATCGAATGCAGTGGTTGCTAATTACACAGTTGAGTTGCCTTCTGTGACCAATTTGCACTATGTCAAAACTACTGTGGGCGAATTTGCCGATGCTCAAGGTTATATGCATCCTGCATATTGGGTACACTTTGCATGGGATGCTCCCGCAACCGATCTCGAGATTGAGTGTTATAATGTTTATGAGCAAGGTTGGGCTGTTCCTTTGAGTACTACAACCAATACATGCGACAGTTTGTCGGTGTATCGTGAGCAAGATTTTAACTCGCCCGACCAACAAAAAGAAATAACTGTTGAAGTACTTGTTAAATACACCATTGGCGAGTCGGAGAAAGTATCGCAAACATTCCAAATCGAAAATGCTGCTCTCGAAGAAGTGGTGGTGAAAACTGCTTACATCAATGGCGATAAACTGTATGTTCAAGCTCCTGCCGATGTTGAAGTGTACAACGTGTCGGGTGTTGTGGTGGTGAACAACAATGATGTGAATGAGGTTGATCTTGCTTCGCTTGCATCGGGAGTCTATGTGGCAGCGGTTAAGGTTGGTGATAAGTTGCAGATTATCAAGTTTGTTCGCTGATAAACGCTTGTCGATTTATATGACCGAGTGGCATCAAAGTAAGACTTTGGTGCCACTTGTTTTTGGGCGGGAAATGCTTTCTTTTTTGCGTGGGTTAATGTATGTTAATAAGTACGTATTAATATGTTGTTAGCGTAATATTGAGTATCTTTGCGCCAAGAAACTTTATTTTTAACCAAACAGTTTTGTATATGAAGAAAAATCTACTCACAATGGGCTTGTGTGCGGCTTTGTTTGCATCGGCTCTTCAAGTGGATGCCGAGCCTGCTATGGTTGCCTCTTATAAAGTTGGTGACAGTATGGGCGCAAGTGGTATTACACTTAAGTCTATCAATCTTTATGATGGACAAAACAAGGTAATCCGTACCTACAATCTGGCAACAGACTATGCCGGCGATACCTATGTTGAGACCGTTACTTACTACAACTATGAGAACGGCTTGCTTATGAACGATCGCGCTCTTCAATATCGTCCTGCATATGGCGATTGGGTAGAAGGCGATGTGAATGTATATCAATACGATGATCAAGGTCGTCTTATTCAATTAGACGATGCTAATCGTGGTTATAAATATACCTACAACGAACAAGGTTACTTGACAAACGAAAAGTACTACAGTAACACTACTCCCACAACCATTCAAAATATCAACTATTTCGATTTCGATGCCAATGGTAATCCTGCACAAAGTGAGTCTGACGGTTATCAATCGGACTATCGTTTCGATGGACAATATACCTACGATGAGCTGGGCCGTTGCGTAGAGGTGATGCGTCATTGTGTAATCGGTACTGTTCACAGTAAGACTACCAATGAGTATGATGAAGCCGGTGTTTTGGTTGACAACTACGAATATATCTCGGCTTACGGAAAGGCCGGTCGCGAAAGTGGCGAAAAGGGTGGCGCAAAAGATACTTTGCGTTACAACTACCACACTGAGCGCGTATTGCTCGGTAATGGTTGGT
>JAFZDG010000040.1 GCA_017561285.1 Bacteroidaceae bacterium | reverse complement strand
CCCGGGTACACTTAACCCCTACGAGCATGGCGAGTGTTATGTAACAGTAGATGGCCACGAGGCCGACCTCGACCTCGGTCACTATGAGCGTTTTACCAATACAGCTACAACACGAGCCAACAACATCACAACCGGCCGTATATATCAAAGCGTTATCGACAAAGAGCGTAGAGGCGACTACTTGGGCAAGACCGTTCAAGTAATTCCTCACATCACCGATGAGATAAAACGCAATATGCTCAAGTTGGGTAGCAAAGGCGAGTATGACTTTGTTATCACTGAGATTGGTGGTACTGTTGGCGATATCGAGTCACTCCCCTTCCTCGAGAGTGTACGCCAATTGCGCTGGGAGTTGGGCAAGCGTTGCGCATGCATCCACCTCACATACGTACCCTATTTGGCCGCAGCCAAAGAGCTTAAGACCAAACCCACCCAACACTCTGTCAAGAAATTGCAAGAGTTGGGTATTCAACCCGATATCTTGGTATTGCGCACCGAGCACGAAATTTCTTCATCACAATGCCGCAAGGTTGCTCTCTTCTGCAACGTAGATCCCGATGCAGTAATACAATCGCTCGATGTACCCACTATCTATGAGGTACCTTTGAAGATGCACGAGCAAGGTCTCGACCAAATAGTATTGAGCAAGACAGGATTGCCCACCGAAGGCGAACCCGACTTGACACAATGGTGCGAATTTCTTCGCCATATGAACAACGCTACCGAAACTGTCAACATTGGTTTGGTAGGCAAATATGTAGAACTGCCCGATGCATACAAATCGATCAACGAATCGCTCTTGCAAGCAGCCACATACAACGACCGCAAACTCAAATTACACTTCATACACTCAGAGAAACTCAACGAAGGCAACGTAGCCGAGACACTCAAAGGTATGGATGGCATCCTCATTGCGCCCGGATTTGGTCAACGCGGTATCGAGGGTAAATTTGTAGCGCTCAAATATGCTCGCGAAAACGATGTTCCCACATTCGGTATTTGTCTTGGTATGCAATGTATGGTTATTGAGTTTGCTCGCAACGTTCTCGGTTACGAAGATGCCAACTCGGTAGAGATGGATGTCAAGACCAAACACAATGTGATAGACCTTATGGATAGCCAAAAGAGCATATCGAACTTAGGCGGAACAATGCGTTTGGGCGCGTATGAGTGCGTATTGGATGCCGACTCTACCCCCGCCAAAGCCTATGGTTCGACTCGCATCAGCGAACGCCACCGCCACCGCTTTGAGTTCAACAGCGATTTCCGCGCCGAATTTGAAAAGGCCGGTATGAAGTGCGTAGGTACCAACCCCGACACCAACTTGGTAGAGGTGGTAGAGATACCCACATTGCGCTGGTTTGTTGGTACACAATATCACCCCGAATACAATAGTACCGTTTTGCGTCCCAACCCCTTGTTTGTCGATTTTATTCGTGCTGCCATCAGCAAATAATAGCTTAAAGAAGCAAAATACATAAATATTAAATATGGACAAAAACACAATCATTGGATTTGTATTGATGATTGCGGTTGTCATTGGTTTCTCATGGTTTACTCAACCATCGGCCGAAGAGATACAAGCGCAACAACGATACAACGACTCAATTGCTACCGTAGAGGCAGCCAAAGCTCTTGAGATAGAAGCATGGCAAGAGCAAGCCGATGCACAAGCACAAGCGGCTATGGCATCGGTAGAGGTAGATAGTCTTACCGCCGACTCACTGCACAAGGCCGAGTTGTTTGCTCAATACGGTGCATTTGCAACAACTGCCGAAGGTGAGGATCAAACAATCAAACTCGAAAATGATGTTTTGGCATTGGAATTCTCAAGCCGAGGCGGATACTTGCGCAAAGCAACTCTCAAAGACTACAAAAACTACACCGGTGAAGATACAACCAACGTAGTACTCTTTGAAGAGAACGACAACCGCTATGGTTTTATATTCAAGACCGGCGCTCGCGTCATCGACACACAAAACCTCTATTTTACCCCTACAGCGACCGACAGTACAGTCGATATGACACTCAACCTGGCCGGTGGCGCTCAATGGAACGTTCGCTACACATTGCCTCAAGACAGCTATCGTCTACAAATGGAGATAACTCAAAACGGTATGGAGAAGGTCATTCCCCAAAACATTGTCAACCTCGATATGTATTGGGACCTCAAAATGCCTCGCCAAGAGAAAGGCCGTATGTTTGAGCAAAACAACAGTGCCTTATACTACAAACACACAGGCGATGATGTTGACAATCTGCGCGAGAAAGGCGACCACGACAAGTATGTAAAAACAAGCCTTAAATGGATTGGCTACAAAGACCAATTCTTTACCTCGGCATTCATTGCCGACAACAACTTCAACGAAGCATTTCTCGTAACCGAAGACCTTGAGAAAGATCCCAAATACCTCAAGAAATTCCATAGCGAAACACTCATTGACTACACATCGAGCAATGCCAATGTAGGTAGTTTCTCAATCTTCTTGGGCCCCAACGACTATAAGTTGTTCCGCTCATACGACAAGGGCTTGGACAAAGAAGACCGCTTAGACCTCGACCGCGTCATCCCATTGGGTTGGCCGCTCTTCCGCTGGATTAACACACTTATTATTATTAATGTGTTCGATTTCCTCGGCAAGTTTATCAACAACTACGGTCTCATCATCTTCTTACTCACCGTATTCATCAAGCTCATTTTGTTCCCCTTCACCTACAAGTCGTACAAGTCGCAAGCCAAAATGCGTGTTATCCAACCGCAAATACAAGCGCTCAACGAGAAGTATCCCGACCCCGAGGATGCAATGAAGAAACAAAATGCAATGATGGAGCTTTACAGCAAAGCCGGTGTGAATCCGATGGGCGGTTGCTTGCCTATGTTGTTGCAAATGCCCATCCTTGTGGCTATGTTCTCATTCTTCCCCTCATCAATAGAGTTGCGCGGCGAATCGTTCCTTTGGGCCAAAGACCTCTCTTCATACGATGCAATTGTAGAGTGGGACACATACATCCCCCTCATCAGCAGCACATTTGGCAACCACATCAGTCTCTTCTGCTTGTTGATGACCATAACCAACATACTCTACACCAAAGTAACAATGGATCAAAGCGGACAAAACACAATGCCCGGTATGAAGTGGATGATGTACCTGATGCCCTTGATGTTCTTGTTCTTCTTCAACAACTATGCAGCCGGTCTTAGCTACTACTATTTCCTCTCATTGTTGATTACCATCGTACAAACATGGGCATTCCGCAAGTTTGTCGATGAGAAGAAAGTATTGGCCCAGATGGAGGCTAATGCCAAGAAACCCCGCAAGAAAAGCGGCTTCATGGCTCGTCTCGAAGAGGCTCAACGTCAACAAGAGGCTCTCTTGCGCGAACAACGCAAACAACAAGCCAAGCACAACGGCAAAGGTCGCCAATAACAGATAAATATACATATTATATATACAATGGTGTGTCAAAGATTTCTTGCCACACCATTGTTTTTTATGCCATAAAGACTGAACAAAGTATGCTTAACACAAGAGATATACAAACAGCAAAAGGGTTGCCTCAATTCTCGAGCATCCCATATAGTTGCAATATTCTTAGCTCGTGGCCAGTGACAACCATTATCATCCCAAAAGGTATAAGCCTTTATGAATATGGCAAGATAAGCCTTTGAGAGCCATCAGTAAACCGCCATTCGACTCTACCTATAAACAAGGCGGGGAGCAAACCATTACAGTTTACTCCCCGCTGTTATACTTTAGGATAAAGCAACTTAGAACATCTCTCGGTAGCTCTTGATAAGCTCGCGGAACGCAGGCTCATTGCGCAACGGAGCCAACGATATAGGCGAATCGTACTCAAAGTACAAGTTAAAGTAATCGCCATAACCGGCTTTAAGAGCCTGCTCAAGATAGTTATAGGCTTGCTCAAAATTGCCGGTATGAGCATAGAGACAAGCAGCCTTGTAGTAGTCATCGCTCGTAGGCACACCTTGCAACGACATCATTACCTGCTCCATCCACACCTCAGCATCGGCATTTTGTCCCATTCGCGCCATAGCAAATCCACGCAATGTATCGAACGCAGGCACCTCCTCTTGCACATTGAGCATCATAGTATAGTTGCGCATTGCACTCTCGGCATCACCCAATGCAGCATACGTATCGCCACGCAACAGATACAAAGAGGCATCATCGGCACAATACATAATTGCTTCATTGT
>JAFZDG010000039.1 GCA_017561285.1 Bacteroidaceae bacterium | reverse complement strand
ATTTTGGCCTCCAGAGAACCAAATATTTTGCAATAAACAAAAAAAATGGAAGCTTGACCAAAATCAAATTCTCTCGAATATACGAAAAGAGGATGCCTCGTTTTGAGACACCCTCATTTATAAAAAAAAGCCTGCCACCTGGTGAGCAGGGGCAGGCTTGAGAAAAAGAGGTATGTAGTTATTACAATTTCTCTACAATCTCGCGAGTGTCTGTAGCAATCATCAACTCCTCGTCGGTGGGGATAACAACTACTTTCACAGTTGAGTCGGGTGTGCTGAGCAAGCACTCTTTACCGCGAGTCTTAGCGTTGAGTTCTTTGTCAATCTTCACGCCCATAAATGCCAAGTTGTTGGTAACGGCCTCACGAGTAGTAGTTTGGTTTTCACCAACACCACCGGTGAATACGATAACGTCAACACCATTCATGGCTGCGATGTAAGAACCTACGTATTTGATAATGCGATACTCGTACATATCGAGAGCCAATTTAGCACGCTCGTTGCCTGCTTTGATAGCGTCTTCAACATCACGCATATCTGATGAGATACCTGTGATACCCAATACACCGCTCTTCTTGTTGATTAAGTTTGAAAGACCGTTTACATCAAGGCCCTCTTTGTTCATAATGTAAGCGAGAGCACCTGCGTCAACGTCGCCCGAGCGAGTACCCATCATCAAACCTTCAACGGGAGTAAGGCCCATAGAAGTATCAATTGACTTACCACCCATTACAGCAGTGATAGAACCACCGTTACCAATGTGGCAAGTGATGATCTTTTGATCTTCGTAAGGAAGGCCGAGGAAATCGCATGCGCGGCGTGATACATAGCGGTGGCTTGTTCCGTGGAAACCATAGCGACGTACGCCATATTTTTCATACATCTCGTAGGGGAGGGGGTACATAAATGCCTTGGCGGGCATAGTTTGGTGGAAAGCTGTGTCAAATACACCTACTTGGGGTGCATTGGGCAACAACTCGCTGATAGCCTCGATACCGATGATGTTGGCGGGGTTGTGCAAGGGTGCAAGATCGTAGCAATCCTTAACTTGTGCAATCATCTCGTCGGTAATGAGTACGCTGCTGTTGAATTTCTCAGCGCCGTGTACTACGCGGTGACCTACAGCCGAGATTTCGTCCAAAGTCTTGATGCAACCATACTCCTCGTTAGTGAGTACATTGAGGATGGTACCGATAGCCGAACGGTGCTCGGGCATATCTACTTCAAGAATTTTTTTCTCGCCACTGGGGAGTGTAAATTTGATGAATGAGTCTTTGAGGCCCAATTTCTCAACACCACCTTGTGCCATTACTTCTTGGCTGTCGAGGT
This sequence comes from Bacteroidaceae bacterium, assembly GCA_017561285.1. Taxonomy (GTDB): domain Bacteria; phylum Bacteroidota; class Bacteroidia; order Bacteroidales; family Barnesiellaceae_A; genus Barnesiella_A. Next base: position 2,029 of record JAFZDG010000039.1, on the reverse strand, counting down.
CAAAGAGTTTGTATTTTACCGATGAACTTCCGCAGTTCAATACCAAAATTTTCATTGCGATATATTTTCTTTAATTACTTAAATGTGTTATTTATGTGCAATTATTTACCAGCTTTAAGACCGATAGCTTGGGTAGCTGTGATGGCAACGAGTTTGTAGATGTCGTCTACGCTGCAACCACGAGAGAGGTCGTTAACGGGAGCTGCGATACCTTGCAATACGGGACCTACAGCCTCGGCACCTGCCAAGCGTTGTACGAGTTTGTAAGCGATGTTACCTACCTCGAGAGTGGGGAATACGAGTGTGTTGGCACGACCGGCAATAGCGCTACCGGGAGCTTTAGACGAACCTACTGAGGGAACGATAGCTGCATCGGCTTGCAACTCACCATCGATAGCAAATTCGGGAGCCATTTCTTGAGCCAAACGTGTAGCCTCAACAACTTTGTCAACCAACTCATTCTTAGCACTACCCTTAGTAGAGAAGCTGAGCATAGCTACGCGGGGTTCGATAGCTGCAATAGCACGTGCTGTGCGAGCTGTCGATACGGCGATTTGAGCCAACTCTTGAGCGTTGGGGTTGGGCATAACGGCGCAGTCGGCAAATACGAGCAAACCGTTTTCGCCATACTCGGCTTTGGGAGTGAACATAAGGAATGCACCAGATACTACACTGATACCGGGTGTAGTCTTGATGATTTGCAATGCGGGACGCAATACATCACCGGTTGTGTTTTGTGCACCGGCAACCTCACCGTCAGCATCACCGTTCTTGATGATAAGAGTACCTAAGTACAAGGGATCCTCGGCAAGAGCAGTTGCTTTCTCAATTGTCATACCTTTGCTCTTACGCAATTCAAAGAGCAAGTTGGCATAAACCTCTTTGCGGGGGTTGTTGATGGGGTCGATGATGGTAGCTTTGTCGATGTTAGTAAGACCATGTTTCTCGGCAAGAGCCTTGATCTCGTCGGGATTACCGATAAGAATTACCTCAACTACTTCGTCGGCCAAAAGACGGTCGGCGGCTTTCAAGGTACGCTCTTCTGTACCTTCGGGGAGAACGATGCGTTGCTTGTTAGCTTTGGCGCGTTCAACGATTTGTTTAATCAAGTCCATTGTTAAGTATTATTAAAGATTGAGTATTCAATATTTGTATTTTAGTGCAAATGTAAGAAAAATTTACTTTAGTTGTATGCTTATACTATATTTATTTTGTGCAAATATGTTTTCATCGTTGGTTATTGGGGTGGCATTGCATTCTATACTATGAGTTGCAGCGGTTGTGAGTTGTGATAGGTTTGTCGTAAAAACTGTAATTTAGAATTGTGTATTTCAAAAAATATTATTATATTAGCACCGAAAAGATTTGTATTGTTTTACTTCTTGAATCTTTTTGCTGAATTTTAATGCAATTTTGAGCTGTTGTTATGAGTAAAGAAAAGTTTATTTTAGAATACGATTTTAAGCAAATTTCTCCCACGTTGTTGTGGGATTTTATCAGTACAGCACCACTGTTGGAAGAGTGGTTTGCCGACAAGGTGGAATGTAACGAAAAAGAATATACATTTTATTGGAACAAAGTGCCCCAAGTAGCACACTTGGTCAATTCGCGCGTAGGTGTTTTTGTGCGTTTCCATTGGGCCGATGATGCTACCAATCGTACAAGTTTTGAGATGCGCATTACTACATCGGAATTGACGGGAGATACTATGTTGTCGGTGACAGACTATGCCGATAATGATGAACTTGAAGATTTGCAAGAGTTGTGGAATAATGAGATAGAACGTTTGCAACGTAGATTGGGTGTGTTGTAAGTTTATCTCACGATATGACTATGCAGATTGTATCGTGATTGTGTAATGCAAATGATACTTGTCGATTGCAATAGATTGCATTTATAAATAATAAACTCTAAAAATTCAGTTTTATTCACATCTTACAGCCTATTTGTGTCGTGTTGGGTTGTGAAATGTCGATTTTTTGCGCTATTTTTGCAATTCAAATTTTGTAGCGCAATTATGTTTCGCCCT
>JAFZDG010000038.1 GCA_017561285.1 Bacteroidaceae bacterium | reverse complement strand
TGGGAATAAAGACATCGGGCATAATGCCACCTCCACCATATACCGTACGACCACCGGCTGTGGTAAAGACGAGGTCGGTATGCTGCTTGATGCTATCGGCACTAAAGAACTCACCTCTATTGTAACGATTGAGTATGTCCATATTGTACGACTCATCATCGCCCATAGCATAATCTTTCTGTATGCAACGACCGGATGGGGTGTGATAACGCGCTATGGTAAGGCGAACTGCCGATCCATCCGACAACGGCAACTGGTTTTGTACCAAACCTTTTCCGAACGTGCGGCGACCTACGACAAGACCGCGATCATTATCCTGAATGGCTCCGGCAAAAATTTCACTGGCCGAAGCCGACCATTCATCGGTAAGTACAATAACAGGCTGCTCCTTAAACGAGCCCATACCATTGGCAACGGCATCCTCTCGAGGGAATGCACGACCTTCGGTATAGACAATCAGTTCGCCGGCCATCATAAACTCGTTGACCATATTTATGGCTGCATCCATATAGCCACCACCATTACCACGCAAGTCTATGATATAGCTCTCGGCTCCCTCATTGCGCAAGCGAGCCAATGCAACAAGAAACTCCTCGAAGGTAGTACGACCAAATTTACTTACAAGAATATAGCCAATACCCGGACTGATTATAAAAGAAGCATCGACACTATGCAAAGGTATATCGCCACGCTCTACCTCAAAAGTCAACAACTCACTCTCGCCCTTGCGTTGTATGCCCAGTTTTACCACACTGCCTTTAGCACCGCGCAAGTTTTTCATCACCTTTTCGTTAGTAATATTCTTGCCCACATACAACGAGTCATCGACCGTAATAATGCGGTCGCCGGGTATTAATCCACAACGCTCCGATGGACCGCCGGAGATAACATCTACCACATTTATCGTATCGTTGAGCAGATTGAATTGTATGCCAATACCCGAGAAAGAGCCTTCGAGTTCTTCGTTGACACTCTCCAAATCCTCGGCCGGAATATAGGCTGAGTGGGGATCCAACTCTTTGAGTATCGATGTCATAGCATTGTCGGTAAGCTCCTTGCTATTGACACTATCTACATATTGTTGCTCGATGATATGCAACAACATATTGAAATTATTGCGCCGAGCATACTCATAGTCATATGTATCGTACAATTGGTACTCCGATGAGTTGCTGTTCCAATTGCCAATAAACATACCTACAGCCAATGTTATCGATGCCCAAAAAGGCAACCACGCATAATTAAATTGAGGTTCTTTCATTATTTTGTCTGTTTATCAAGATCACTTAGATGTACTATTTCAATGCCATTACGCTGCAAAAGTTCAACACCATCGGTGTTGTGATACAAGTCGGAAAACACCACCCGCCGAATACCTGCTTGGATAATCAGTTTAGAACATTCGATACAAGGAGAGCAGGTCACATACAACGTTGCGCCCTCACTACTGTTGTTGCTGCGAGCCACTTTGGTAATGGCATTGGCCTCGGCATGCAACACATAGGGTTTTGTACGACCTGTTTCGTCTTCACATATATTTTCAAATCCCGAAGGAGTACCATTAAAACCATCCGAGATTATCATCTTTTCTTTTACAATCAACGCTCCCACCTGACGGCGCTTGCAATAGGAATTTTCGCCCCATATACGAGCCATTCGCAAATAACGCTCATCGAGCAAGTGCTGTTTGTTATTTTCTTCCATCTCTTACAACTTTTACTGCATAAAAAGGCATATTAGATGCAAAAATACTATATTTTTGTAACAACAGCACTATGCGTAACACTTTTTATGTAAAATACAAAATAGGCTGTATCATAATCACAAAGATAACGCTACAGCCTACTCCTATCTACAACGGTTTACACCGCATTATTATCATTTTACCATACCTCTCAGCATCAAAGGAATTTGGGTATTGTCTATCCAACCTCTATTATCGAACTTCTCTGCTCCGGCTCCGATGGCAAAGATAGGCACAGGGTTGCCTGAGTGCCCCGTTGTTGTCCAGCCAAAATGACACTTGGCCGAGAAGAGCTTAAAAATATCATCGGTAAGCTCATCGAAATTCTGATACAACGTCTTTACATCCTCACTGCGGTTATCCAATACTTTTTGGAATTGAATCATTAAATGTCCCTCTTCACCGGCAGTCAAAGGCACATCGGCACCCAAGCCCAAGTGTTGCGCCATCAAAGACTTGACTTGTTCCCAAGTTGTAGATTTACCATTTTTATTCATCAACGAGCGCATTTCCTGAGCAAATGCACCTTTCGAGATATTCACCGGCTCAACAATACTCATATCCACTGCATACACACCATCGGCACCCATCGACAGACCACCCGTTTCGTGATCGGCAGTGATAACGATAAGTGTTTCGCGAGGATGCTTCTTGTAGAACTCATAAGCCTCACGAACGGCAGCATCAAACTCACGCAACTCACCCAATACTCCGGCAGGATCGTTACCATGTCCCATATGGTCTATCGCACCACCTTCGGCCATCATAAAAAAACCGCGTGGATATTTTTTATACAGAAAATCGATACCGGTGCGCACCATTACGGGGAGTGTCATATCACCATTGTCGCCATCTACGGCATATCCAATACAATTTTCGGTCGTACTGTCATTATCGAGCCACAGTACTCGTTGGGCATCTTGAGGTATATTATATCCATTGCGACCACGCATAATGGTATAACCATTGGCTTGAAACTCGGTAAACACATTGCCGGCCGTACGAGCTTTAATACCATAAGGATCGCGAAAATAGGCCCCTGCCAAAAGATCGAAACCCGATGCTGCACCTTGACGTGCTATCTCATAATAGTCGCCACGCGATGGACGAGAGGCATAAAATGCGGCCGGTGTTGCATCATCAATACATACACTGCTCATAATAGCAACACCCCTTCCGGCAGCCTTCATTCGCTTGGCAACAGAGGTAAGTGCCACTGTATCGGCATCCATACCTATCATACCATTGCGTGTTTTGCTACCGCACGCCAACGCTGTCCCGGCAGCTGCCGAGTCGGTAACATCGCTATCGGCCGAATAGGTAGTAACAATACCCGCTACAGGAAAATCATAGAAGTGCATCAAAGGAGCTGCCTCATCATCTATAGTCTTGAAGTAGGTACGTAGAGCCTGAACTTGTCCCAACCCCATTCCATCGCCTATAAAATAGAATATATACTTGGGAGTAGCAGCACACACTGTTGTAACAATCGACAACAATAGAAGGACCAATGTAATTCTAATCGATTTCATAACATTTTATATTATGGTTTGTCTATTTACTCTTAGCTATTTATTCTCTCGCCCTACGCATATAATGACGCAGTATCGAGGCATTTACTTCGGGCGCAGTGGTTATTGCCAATATAGCCGGCGCGTTATCTTCGGCAAAAAATACAGGCAACTCTCGTTGCAATTCGGCCTCACTACCGGCATGAAAATATTTAAATCCGTGCAATTGAGCATAGCCCTCTATGGGTTGTCGGTACTGCACCTCAAAGCACTCTTCAAGCTCCGGCAAATCCGAAGGGCCTTTGATAAAGCGGAAAATGCCCCCGCCTCCGTTATCCATCACCACGATTTTGAAACGAGGCGATGCTAAACGGGTAGCCAACGCTGCCGCATCATAACCAAAACTCATATCACCGGTAATGAGCAGATGCATACAATCATCTACCAACGAAGCACCTAAAGCCGTAGATGTACTGCCATCAATACCACTGACACCTCTATTACAGTACGAAGCGGCTACTTGGGGCGTATCGAAGAGTTGCGCATACCGAATGGTCGTACCATTGGAGAGATGAAGAACACTACCCGCCGGGATTGCGGGAAGGATGTGCGAGAAAGCCACCAAGTCACACCACGGCGCTTCATCGACAATATGATTGTGCAATGCCGTAGCTACCACTTCTCGCTCACTCCACAAGGCCGCATACGTAGCCAAACAAGGAGTACAAAGCGGCACCATCTGCGTCATCAGAGCCGTTGCATCAACCATCAACCTACGAGTAAGCGACTGCATCGTATCTACAATATGGCTTTCACAACCTATGCGCCAATGCTCGGCCGGCGAATAATGTCGCAGAAACTCTTTTACCATACGCGACACAGGCGCTCCACCCAACGTAATGAGCAACTGAGGTGCAAAATTCTCTTTCTCGCTATTATCGATGGTTGTAAGTACGCGGTCTATGGTAGGAATAAAGTTATCGTCACGCATATTGGCAATGCTCTCGGTGAGCACAACCACTTGCGGCAACTGCGCCAAACGACTCAATGCTTCTTGCAGTTCGGGAGCAGGATGGTGCATTGTAACCAATACCATAACCTTTTCGGTAGTAGATATATGCGATGCCAAATATGCAGCATCTGCTTGCGACAAGACTTGCATAGGGCGCACATCAACCACCCTACGAGGAGTACTTGAAGGCACATCGGCAACAGCACATAGTGTACCCCCCAACGGTACATTGATATGCACCGGACCACTGCATGGCGCAACAGCCTGCAACAAAGCATCATTTATCATTCTACGGGCATACCACAGCGCGGTATCATCCTCACGAGAAGGTATGTGATAAGATTGCTTCACAAAATTGCCAAGCGCCCCTTGTTGACGAATGGTCTGACTATCATCTTGGTCTATCCACTCATCGGGCCGATCGGCCGAAATAACGATAAGTGGCACATGGCGATAATAAGCTTCGGCTACGGCCGGAGCATAATTGAGTAATGCAGTACCCGAAGTACACACAACAGCTACCGGTTCATTGCTACGCATTGCCATACCTAAGGCCACAAAACCAGCCACACGCTCATCTACAACCACGTGATGTTCAATCGCTTTTTCGCGAGCAAAAGCCACCAACAACGGAGCATTGCGAGAGCCCGGCGACAATACAACGCGCCGCACCCTATGCGATACACAAAGGGCCACCAACTGCCTGCATACGGTATATGTAGTATTTTCCATAACGATATATCACTAAAATGCCGACAACAACGTTTGCGATTTGGCACAAGTTTCGTTCCACTCATCTTGTGCTACCGAGTCGGCCGTAAGTCCGCCACCAACATAAAGACGCACCGCATGGGAGGTAAACTCCATACTGCGCAAATTGACATACAATCGACAACATCCATCGGGTAACGCCTCGCCTATGTAACCGCCATAATATCGGCGAGAGTGTTTTTCAACACCTTCAATAGCACTCACAACCTCAGGCATAGGCACACCGGCCACAGCCGGCGTAGGATGCAAATGGGACAACAAGCGGTCGCGCAACATAGCATCGTGCCGAGCATCAATGTCAAAGTGAGTACACAAATGCTCTACCTGCGCAGCTTGCTTGGTATAGGTATGCGTGGTCACATTATCGAGGCCGCATTGTTGCAATTTTTCGGCAATATAATGTGTCACATATTGTTGCTCGGCTATCTCTTTTCTACCCCACTCTTCACATATCCCGGCAACTCTCGTACCTGCCAATGCCATTGTAGCATAACCCTGCGGTTGAGACAATAATAACACCTCGGGGGTAGCACCCATCCAGCCACATACTCCGGGATTATATACCATAAAAACATAGGCCGATGGATAGCGAGTACACAGCCTGGCAAAATATTGTGGCAAAAAAGATGCGGTATCACAAGAGCGTGTAATGGTTCGTGAAAATACCAACTTAGAAAAAACAGCCTTGTCTTTCTTCATAGCATCAACAACCGACTGCACATCGTTCAAATAGGTATTCTTGTCAATATCGACACCCGGCAAATGCTTCTCTTTCACCTCGCGCACAGGCAATGCCTGTAACGACCTTTTATCGGCCGGATACGTATCGGGAACAATTGTAAAAGGAGCATCCTCGCCATCGACATTGAAGGGTACCACTCTAAACCCATCGGTCACTTGAGCAACGGGATGGCTATTCACTTGCGCACCAAAACAACAATCTTCCTCATCGGGATAACGACAAGCATAAAAAGGTATATTCTTCGCCAAACAGCAAGCAATAAGTTCACTTGCTTCAACTACTGAGCAATATGGCGAGAAATGATTCATCTTATTGGCACAGACGAGCTATCAAATCAAATGGCATAGCCTCTACAATCTCAACATCGCAGAATGTACCCAGTTCGAGTTGACAGCTCTTTTCAATAAGCACCTCATTGTCAACCTCGGGCGAATCATATTGCGTACGACCGACATAGTAATCAGCCTCTTCTCGGTCTATCAACACACGTTGTATTGTATGAAGTTTGGTCGCATTTATTTCAGCGGCAATCTCTTCTTGCAAAGCCATAAGGCTATCAAGACGTTGCTGCTTTACTTCATCGGTTATGTCGTCAGTGTAATGTCGGGCAGCATAAGTACCCTCTTCCTCGCAATAGGCAAACGCACCCATACGCTCAAAACGAGCATCTCGAACAAACTGCAACAACTCCTCAAAGTCGGCCTCCGTTTCGCCGGGGTGTCCCACCATAAGCGTTGTGCGCAGATGTATGCCCGGCACCTCTTGACGAATGCGCGCCAGCAAGTCGTAAGTCTCTTGCTTGGTCACATGGCGCAACATCTTGTCGAGCATATTATCGCTTATGTGCTGTAAAGCTATGTCGAGATATTTACATACATTATCGTGACGTGCCATTACAGGCAACAGATCGTATGGGAATCCGGCCGGATAGGCATAGTGCAGACGAATCCACTCTACCCCCTCTATTTGAGCCATCCGATCTATCAATTGTGCCAATCGGTTCTCGCCATAGAGGTCTTCTCCATAGTACGAAAGGTCTTGCGCTATAATCTGGAATTCTTTGACACCCGCAGCTACCAAAGCTCGCACCTCATCGAGAATTTGCTCCATCGGATACGATTGGAAACGACCGGTAATAAGAGGTATGGCACAATATGAACAGAATCTATTACATCCTTCGGCTATTTTGATATAGGCATAGTGCGAAGGCGTTGTAAGAATGCGAGCAGTAGAGCAAGTAACCTCGCTATGGCCCAAATCAGACAAGAGGCTATCCCAATCGAACTTGCCATAAAAACGATCCACTTCAGGAATCTCTTCGGTAAGCTCTTGGCGATAACGTTCAGAAAGACATCCCATCACAAAGAGTTTTCCTATGCGACGACGCTTCTTTGCCTCGGCAAGCTGTAGTATCATTTCGATACTCTCCTCTTTGGCATCACCGATAAAGCCACAAGTATTCACAACAACAATTTCGCCCGAAATGCGATCGGCATCATGAAACACATCGTATCCGGCATCGGCAAAACGACGCATAAGACGCTCCGAATCAACAAGATTCTTGGAGCAACCCAACGACACTATATCTACTCTATTGCGCTTCATATCAATCTCCGAAAAGTGTATCTACGAAGGCTGCACGACGAAAGACTTGCAAGTCCTCCATTCCCTCACCCAATCCGATATATTTAACGGGTATTTTAAATTGATCCGATATACCAATTACAACACCACCTTTGGCTGTACCATCAAGTTTGGTAATAGCCAACTCATTCACTTCGGTGGCAGCAGTAAACTGCTTGGCTTGCTCAAAGGCATTTTGTCCGGTAGAGCCATCAAGCACCAACATTACTTCATGAGGAGCATCGGGCAACACCTTGACCATAACATTTTTTATCTTGGTAAGCTCATTCATCAAGCCTATCTTATTGTGCAAACGACCGGCTGTATCAATAATTACCACATCGGCATTATTGGCTTTGGCCGAGCTTATAGTGTCGAAAGCTACCGATGCCGGGTCTGAGCCCATTTTTTGTTTTACCACCGGCACACCTACTCTCTCGCCCCATGCCACCAATTGCTCAACGGCCGCAGCGCGGAATGTATCGGCAGCTCCCAGATATACCGAGTAGCCTTGCTTCTTGTATTGATATGCCAACTTACCTATTGTAGTTGTCTTACCCACACCATTTACACCCACAACCATAATTACATAGGGG
>JAFZDG010000037.1 GCA_017561285.1 Bacteroidaceae bacterium | reverse complement strand
TTGCCAACCTTTGTTTACAAATATATTATCTTGGGGTAAAATAGGATTTATTGCACTTGATTCTTCTTTTACCAACTGACTTGCTAAATCAGTTATTTGTTTCATATTATCTTCTATACTCATAGTTCTTCTATATAAAATTCTTCAACTTCATAATCTTCACAAAACATCGGGTTATCACTACTGCAACCACCGCTATAATGGAACTCAAATCGAAGGAACTCCTCTATATTTTCGATAGATATTCCATCAGGAACTTCTATCTGTAATTCTACTTTTACTTTCATTGCTTTAAGTATTCTTTGTTGAATGCACCATGCTTGATAGCAAAGCTTATGCACTCAATTAAACGGTTGTAGTTTACATACTCTAAACTCCACAGACTTATGTAATCTACATCTTTGTATAGCTCTATTAACCTGTGCAGACTCCAAGCGGGAATTATTTCAGCATTTTGTTTTCCTACGATCTTACCGCCCTTGATGGTTTCTCTATACACTTGCGCTATACCTATTGTCAATACAGGCTCATAGTCTAATATATAGTACGACATATCCGCTGTTTCGGGTTTCAATCCCAACTCCAAAAGGCGTTTGCTTTGTTCGATTGTTGTGCCTATTTGACTGTTAAATTCTTTTTCGTTCATGGCTCTATCGGTATATATAGTTTACACTTATTTGTTTCTTTGTCGTAATGCTCGATTGTGAAAAAGGCGTTATTGTTAAGGTTGGCTTTCTCCCATATTACATAACATTCAAACCTACGGCAACTTCCCTTTAGCGGGCAGTTATTGCCACAACAATGCGCTATGTCTGTATTGATATTATTCTTCGGCATATTGAGGTGTTATTTCGATGTGAATATTGAATTTGTTTGTATCGACATTGTGAGTGATGAGGTGTTCTATGTCGTTGGCAATACTGCGACATGCTTCGGTTTCATCACTATATGCGTATTTGCAGCCATCATCGGGGTATGAAATGATAGCACCCGAGTCACATCGTTCGATGTTGAGGTTGAGTGTTTTGGTGGTCATAGTGGTTTGAATTTGCTACATATTGTTCCGTATTCTTGGCATGCGTAATATAGTCCTTTAGTGCCTATTGTGTTGTATTTGGGACGTTGAGTGCAAATAAAGGTGTGCCTAAATAGGTCGGTTTGTCCTTTTTGTCGGTGGGCGCAATCTCGGCAATGATATTTATTCTTGTTTGGTCTGCCTCTTGGCAACCGTTCGAAAATATATACCTTGTTGTCATGCACCATTGCCCGGCAGTTGTCGGGTATGGCGTATTCGCCTCGTTGTAATTCGATTAATTTATCCATTTTACGATTGTATTGCCTTTATATCCTTTCTCCCACACGTACCATGCGTAGGCTACTGCTGATCCACCGGTAGTGCGTAGTCCATCGAAATTGCCGTTCATGGCGCAGTTGAGGCGAGAGCTTGACACGTAGATACATTTGGGGGGGGTAAGTAGCAAAGAGGTGTTTGCGCGATTTTCCCTCAAGGAATTGCAGTTTGAGGAACATTGCAACCTTGTAGCCGTCAGGTATGATAGATAATGCTTTCTCGACGAACTCACGCGCATACTTGTATGGTGGGTTGGTAATGATGTCGCCTTGCCAATGGGTATTGGTGATATCGAGGAAATCGAGCACCTCGTTGTCGGCACGATTGACAATGTCGGAGCATCGCACGTTATAGCCTGCATCCTTGAATACATTAGCAAGATGCAGTTCTCCACAAGCAGGCTCCCATATATCGGGGTGGAATTGCTCTACTTGAAGGAGTAGTTGTGCAGCTCGTGGGTCGGTTGCGTAGTAGTCGTAAGGCTGTCGCTCGTGGTCGGTGTGATGCGACGAGGCGAGATTCTTAAATACACTGTTGGTGTTTCCGGTCCAATCTTTCATGGTTAAAAGAGGGTTAGTTGTGTGGCGCGATGCGCGAGTAGTTGTTCTTGCACGGAGGATAATAGCTTGCGCAGATGTGGGATATGAGACTTCCCGGGTTGAACTTTATTACCGTTGTCGTCGTATAAAGAATATTCTTTTATTCTGTCAATCTCGGTCTCAATTTTGTTTTTGGCATATTTAAGCGCGGCGTAGATAGCTTTCTCACGAGATATGTGTCCTTCCTTTTGAGTTGGCAAAAATGAACATCCATAATACCCTCCACTATTGCCAAATAAATATTCTATTCCACAACTCCATTTACCACAATCGCTTTGACAATATTCAATAATGAGTTTGTATTTACCTTGCGAGAGATCCAATTTAGTCGGATTGAGGCACACATCGTTAATATTGTACTTGTAGTCATTGAATGTATGTACAACTTTATTGGGACGATGATCATATTCTTGCCATTCTTTGACTGTAAAGTCCCGATTAAGGCAGTGGCATGTGTGAATTATATAGTTTTTCATATTTATTATTCTTTTATAAAACAAATGTCGGAGGGTTTGTTCCATTGTTTACTTTATTATTCCATTTCACTTAACTTTGATTTTATCATTTTGTCAAAGTTCTCTACAGCCTGTGTATCGCCATTCTTATCTGCAAGGCTTCGTGCGAGTATCATGTTTGTACCACTCAACGAGTCGGACAGGCAAACAAGCATTTTCAATGCATTATTAATGGGGGCCCAACAAGCAAGAAACGGCTATAGTTGTAATGATAGAAGTCAAAAACGCGATAAGTATTATATAAAACCAAATCATAGCTGGTAGTGTTGAGGTGAATATTAGGGGAAACAACCTTCGTCGGGGCGTTGGTAATCTACTTCTTTGCCATAGATGCGTGCTGTGGCGTGTTCGAGTCGGCAACCGCGTGATTTCTCCCAGCCTTCAAGGAAGAGTACCATATCGACCTTGTCGCTGATGATGGCCGCGATGTCGTAGCCCATTGCTGTGTAGTAGGGTGTGTCGGGCGTGCTGAGGTCGGTGGGTGCAATGGGTATGTCGCCACGAGCGATGATTTGTTGTCGTGCGAGGTCTATGCGACGGTGAATTTCGGCGTTATCTACGCCTGTCATGGGTAGGCTGATGTATATGCCTTTGGGGTAATGGGGTGTGTTGTTATTTTCCATCAGTCAAAATGTATTGAATGTTGTTAAATGGGTTGAATAGTTGTCGAGCAATAGAAGTGTACTTGCTGAGTTGCTCTTCGAGATAAGAGGCTACGATCTTGGGGCAATGGATGAGGATGCACGAACCTTGTGCTGTAATGGCCGGAATGAGGCTGAGCAATTCCTCACGCTTGTCGGCGGGTAATTCCTCACGCCACAAGGTGTAGAAGGAGCGAAAGCAGTTGAGAGCTTCGGGGTGATGAGGTGGAGTAATTCCTTTGCCTCTTTGCTCCCAGCAGCGTGCGAGAGAGAGGATATCGTGTATCTCGGCACCTGAGCGGTCGCACCATCCACGTGCGTTGTAGTGGTTGCGAAATCGTTCGGCCTCGAAGATAGGAGCCTTGAAGTTGCGAAAGAAGAAATGCTCGGCGACTGAAAATTCGTCGCAACTTTCTTTCTTTTTTCTTTCTTTAAGGGGTTTATTTAAAAAATTATTCTTCTCTCTCTCTGTAGAGGATAATGATATACGAACGTCAGTGAGTATATTATTATCTTTTATTTTATTTAGCGAGTTATTGCATACATTAATGGGGTTTATGTCGACAATAACTGTGCCGGCAGGTGGGGTAACGAGGAGGTATTGACGGATGGCTGTAACACCTCTGCGGCGATTTACAGCTCGGAAGTACCTATCTTGTATGGCTTCGGAAGTGAGTATTCCGTATTTCTTATACAATGCCTCATGGAACAAGCCAACCTGCAAACACCTATTGACTATTGCCACGACAAGGGCAGCCGATACGCCATAACGGCGGTCGTCCACCCGAGCAATGGTCGGCGGTGTGTTGACATCATCATACGGCAGATAATAACCATACGTGCCGTATAATGCACACCATAGTCGCACTACAACCGCCTCGCCCTTAGCCCCGTATTCGCCGGCGATAATTATTATCTTATCGTCGCCGGGAAACGCGGTAGCAAAAGGAAAGTACGTGAGTGGGGTTTTTTGCGGGCGTGCCATAGTAGGAATATTAATCGAATATGATTACCTTGTGAGAGTAGGTTGTGCGAACCTGACGTTTAAGGGCATCGATATTGAAGCCTATGCGATTGTGTTCGGTCTTGCTGTTGAGGCTTGTGGGATTGGCCATATTGCCGGTAACTGCGAGTTGGCTCTCACTCTTATTAATACTATTGAGGGATAATTCTCCGTTAAGAGCTTGTGCAGCGAAGTCGTTGAACGCTTGCTCGGCTCCGGAGAAGTTGTTGGCTTGTACAAGGTATGTCTTGTGCTCGCCATTGTGAATTGTCTTACATTCGAATAACATAAAGTTAAATATTAGGGGTTAAAAAGGTGTGGTGCGGTGAGAGTCGAACTCACATAATACACATATTATAACAAGGCTTACTTAACATTATGGCAGTGAGTGTGTATTGTTTTGCTCTTG
>JAFZDG010000036.1 GCA_017561285.1 Bacteroidaceae bacterium | reverse complement strand
ACGTTTAATTTGTTGTATATCACAAAGATAATATTTTTTTGTGATATGGCAAAGCCCTGGCTTGTGAAAGTCAGGGCTTTGTTTGTTTTTTTTACAAAATGCTTCTTACGAAAAGAGGATGCCTCGTTTTGAGACACCCCCTCACTGAGTATAATATTTTACCTGCTATCAGGGTTGTACATTGTCATTGGTGAGAAGTTTGCCTTCGTATTCACCGGTAAGGGTATTGAGGAATGCAACAATAAGATCTTCCTCAGGATCGGTGAGTTCTACACCTGATTGATATGTACCCATCTTGCATACAGCCTCTTTGAGTGAGGTTTGTGAGCCATCGTGATAGTAGGGCCAAGTGAGGGCAACGTTGCGCAACGAAGGTACTTTGAAACGATGACGATCACGCTCATTTTGAGTCTCTTTGTAGCGGCCATTGTCTTCTACATTAAGCTCCCAGCCACGATCGGCAAAGTAATCTTTATACACACCCATCAACTCATACGATTCGCCTCCGAGGTTGACACCTACGTGACAAGTTGCACAATTATACTTTTTGAACAACTCATATCCATCTTCTTCTGCTTCGGTAATTGCATCTTCATTACCACGAAGGTATTGGTCGAAACGAGAGTTGGGTGTGATAAGTGTCATTTCAAATTGCTCAATAGCATCGGTAATAGTGGCTTGCGACCAACCTTCGGGATATACCTCGACAAAAGCACGAGACAACTCCTTATCGGCAGCAAGCTTGGCAATAATCTCATCGAACGATGTAGATGCCATCTCAATGGGATTTAGAGGAGGACCGGCAGCTTGGTCGGCCAAAGTAGCGGCACGACCATCCCAGAATTGTACAAAGTTGTGTACTGCATTATATACAGTAGGAGCATTGACACCACCCAATTGGCCTTGCACACCTTCCGAGTATTGCTTGTTATCGACACCTGCAGTATTGAGTCCATGACAGCTTGCACACGATACGGTATTATCTACCGAAAGGCGTGTATCGTGATAGAGGATACGTCCCAATTCGGCTTTACGAGCATCGGCATTGTGGGTAGTAGGCAACGGACGAACGGGCTCATCGGCATTGTCGCCGGTAAGTCCATCGGCATAATAGGCTGTGCGATAGTCGCGTGCCCAGTCCTCAATAATATCGGCCTTTGCATCGGTAATCTGGCTACCCCAATGCAATGCATAGTATTTCAAAGGGGGCATTGTACCATCTTGAGCCACCTTCTCAACCTTAGCAACATCAACAGGATTGAGAGGTTGATCGGCCAAGAGTGCATCCATAAAAGGTTGAATGTCGTACGCACGATAGCCTTCGGCAACATCGGCCTTTACCATATCGCCAACAACAGGTATATTGGCATAGAATGGCAATACGGCATTTGCACTGTGACATGTCAAACAGTCGCCTTTAATAAAAATAGAAGCAACTTTAGCTCTATCGGAATAGTCAATTCCCGAAGGAGCTTTCACACTGATGCGGTAGATGAAAAATAATGCAACTACAAGCACCAATGCTCCGATGATTAATTTTTTCTTCATAACTGTGTGTAATTAGTGTATAATATATGTTATCTATTATAAATATGTATACTCTCGGTTGCCGAAGGCAGATAGTTGACTCCATACCAACACATCTGCAGGGCAAGAAAGGCAATGATAAGCACTGCGCCATTGAGGCGTTTATCGGTTTTGCCCATCAGTCGCAAATGAATCGAAAGCATATACAACATCCACGTTACGGCAGCCCACGACTCTTTGGCATCCCAACTCCAAAATTCGCCCCAAGCCTCTTTGGCCCATAACGCACCGGTGAGCATTCCTATTGTAAAGAAGGCAACACCTGCATAGATAAGACGGTCTATAGCTTCGTACAAATCATTGCGAGTAAAAAACTGATATACAGCCAACAATGTAGCACATCCAAGCAACGAGTATGAAAACATATAAACTGCCACATGGGGTACAAACCATACACTCTGTAGGGCGGGCATAAGCGTTGCATCGTGTATCTCGGGACGTAAGATATTGATAATCATAAATACCGATGCCATAATTGTAGAGAAACTCAATACCCAGCGATAACGCCATCGCGCATAGGTAATAGAGCCGGCAAGGAGCATAAAAAACGAATACCACAAGCGTGTTTCGCCCATAGTGCGCATAGGCGGACGGCCCAGGGTAATGACAAATGCCACGATAAAACCGCCCAAAACAAATAGGGCTGCAAGCGATAATACCATCGCTACAGAACTATAATTCTTGCGATATAAAGCTACGCCTGCACCCGCAGCAGCAAAGGCTGCAGTAAGTGCAGCGACTCCGGCAAATATGTTCCATCCTATTATCATACACGTTGCTTTTTAGGACCTTGTATAAACATCATTACGGCACCGACTATGAGCATCAAAATACCTGTTGCCATAGGCCACTTCCAGGGGTGACGCACGACCTGCACCACACAACTCACACCATTATTGCGAGGCTCGTAACTTGTGAGGTATATATCTTCGTACCAATTGCGGGCATAGGGATGATTGACCGACAATGTTACATTACGACCATCTATAAGCACATCGGCTTCATATGATGAGGGTGTTCCATTATCGTAATACTCGGCACGAAAGTCGGTCAACTGCATTTCATAGCCTAAAAGAGTCATACGACCATCTATATAATAGGCCTCATCGGTAGGACGCTCGGCAACTACTACGGTGCGCAGCACATCACTATCGGGAGCGCCCCAAAATGCAGCAAATATAGCCAACCACAATCCCACATGGTTGCAAAGAAATCTCCATCGGATGCCTATACTATTGCGCCAACCTCGTAATATGACCATAGCCAACTGGGTGAGCACATATAGCATTGCCATAGCAAACGGAAAAGAAAAAATGGCCGGTTGGCGTTGTAGGCCCATCACAACACAAGCCACTATCACAATTAGCACCGATAGCCACGAGGCTGCCGGCGACAACAGATATTGTGCTACCCTGCTACGTTGGCGCGAGCGATATGATTCTATTACAAGATATAGCCACAAACCGGCTATAATAAGATTGAGAGGAAAACGGAATATAGTTGTAGGCACATCACCTACAAACACTTGTAACAGTGCGGCAACTGCCATAAGTACAGCCACCACCGCCAAAGAAACAACTATATTTTTACCACCTTTTACCATTATTATCCAAAATCTTTGTAAAAATAGATAAAAGAAACCAATTATACAAATATCACGATAAATACTCTATCTTTTAGTGATATGCCCACACAAAACGAGCCATTCCTCAACACAAAGAATGGCTCATAAATATCTATACCTTATAAATCATTTCAACCCACAACCACATTGGCATCCTCTACCAGCAAGGGGTCTTGAATGCCTGCCGAAAACACTTGCCTATAGAGGGCTGCCTGGGCATACATCGTAATAATCATCGAAACCAAAACTCCCACAATAAAGCACATAAGACCGATAATCATAATGAGCAATGCCAACAAAACGAACAAGAAAATGCGACCTTGCACTGCATATGATGCCTTCCAACTCATCTTGAGCGCCTCTACGGGTCCTACTCCCCTGTCAACCAACAAGTAGGGTGCAAAATAGAAACGTATTGACAAATAAATAACCGGTACACACGCCAACAAAATCCACAACGAGAGAGCCGATATGGCAGTCATATCGTAAGCAGCCAATGTTGTGAGTGACACTCCGCAAGTAACTGCGCCAACAACCAGTATAATACCGGCAGGAATGAGCATAATCACCGACATAATAATCGTGAGTATAAGGAACTGCAACAAACGGGGCATTGTTTCGCCAAATACACCAAAGCGTGGCTCTTCCCCATCTACAACATCTATCGTAAGTCGAACGATACCCAAAGACCACATCAAACTTACAAACATACTGATTAACGATGCAATTGTTCCCATAACCCCGTTGGAAGGAATGAGTGACAACACTCCACTAAATACCCAATATGCCATAACCAAACCCAATGATACAATGAAATTGTTTTTGGTACATTGCCAACCACTCTTAATGGCTGCTAAAGGATTAACTGTATTCATATCTGCATTTTTTTGTTTGTGATACACAAAATTACACAAAGTAATGCGAAGTACAAAATAAGTTTTCTTATTTTTATCCCCATTCATAACTTTTGGACGATAAATAATAAGCTATTGGCCAAATGATTTGACAAAACAGAGTATTTACACTATCTTCGCAGAATAAACCAATCAATCGTACAATGAAAGTATCTATCTCGTCACTTGTATCCGAGGCGTGTCCCGGTATGCAAGCGGGCATCATAAAAGCCTCTGTAATAAATAGCGAAACAAGCGATGCGCTATGGGATGAATTGCAAGCCGAAGCAGCACGCATCGCAGCCACATATGCCACCGACACACTCTCCAAGCGACCGGCCATTGCCGGCACTCGACAAGCATACAAGACATTTGGAAAGGATCCGGCCCGTTATCGCGTTTCATCCGAAGCCTTATGTCGCCGAGCTATTCGCGGCCTCGACCTCTACCGCATCAACACACTGGTAGACCTCATCAACGTAGTCTCTATGCGTTCGGGCTACTCGATAGGTGGTTTCGATGCCGACCGCATTGAGGGAGATATGACTCTGGGAGTAGGAACAGCCGATGATGTATTTTATGGTATCGGTCGCGGGCAGCTCAACATCGAGGGTATGCCTGTATATCGCGACAACGTAGGTGGCGTGGGCACTCCCACCAGCGACAATGAACGCACCAAGATAACGATGGACACCACACACCTGCTCATCACCATCAATGCCTATGCTCCCGAAATGCCTCTCGAAGAGTGTATGCAATGGACTATCGAGTTGCTCAACAAATATGCTCAAGCAACCGATGTAGAGAGCTACATCATTCAGTAACCACATATACCACCCTACTATGCAACTTGTCAAGATATACCCCGACAATCCCAACCGCAAAGCCATACAGCAAATATGCGAAGCACTGCGCAACGGCGCAATCATTATATACCCCACCGACACGCTTTATGCCATCGGTTGCGATGCACTCAATGTGCGTGCGGTAGAACGTATTTGTCGCATCAAAGGTATTGATCCGGCCAAAGCAGCCTTGTCGATAGTGTGTCATGACCTGAGCGATGCAGCCCACTATGCGCACATAGACAACACTACCCATCGCCTCATGCGCAAAAACCTTCCGGGCGCATTCACCTTCATCCTACCGGCAGGATCGGAGCTACCCAAGCTCTACAAACAACGCAAAAGCGTAGGTGTGCGCATACCCGACAACAACATTGCCCGTACTATTGTCGAAGAACTGGGGAACCCTCTTCTATCGACATCCATAGTTACAAACCACGAAGAGCCGGAATACACCACCAATCCCGAATTGATAGCCGAAACATATGGCAACCAAGTTGATTATGTGATAGATGGAGGCGAAGGCGATATAGTGGGTAGCACCATCATAGATTGTACCCATGGAGAGCCTGATATCGTGCGACAAGGAAAAGGTGAGATTGATGAATAAACATCACAAAAAGAATGTAATTATTGAAACTTTTTTAGTAAATTTTTAATTGCCAAAATTTTCTGTCAATATAAAAATATGCTAACTTTGTGGCTACCTTAAAGGATTAAGGATATTAACATAAAAATCACTACATAAAAAATTACAATTATGTCAAAAGTAACCGTTGTAGGCGCCGGTAACGTAGGCGCAACATGTGCAAATGTATTGGCATTCAAAGGTATTGCCGATGAAGTAGTATTGCTCGACATCAAAGAAGGTGTATCGGAAGGTAAAGCAATGGATATGATGCAAACAGCTCAACTGTTGTGCATGAATACTGTTGTGAAAGGTGTAACCAACGACTATTCTGCAACAGCCGGTTCTGATGTTGTCATCATTACTTCAGGTATTCCTCGTAAACCCGGTATGACTCGCGAAGAGCTTATCGGCGTAAATGCAGGTATTGTTCGCTCTGTAGTAAACAGCGTACTTGAGCACTCTCCCAACGCTATCATCGTATGTGTGAGCAACCCTATGGATACAATGACTTACCTCATCCACAAGGTAACCGACCTCCCCAAAAACCGCATCATCGGTATGGGTGGCGCATTGGATAGCTCACGTTTCAAATATTTCTTGAGCCAAGCTCTTGGTGCTAATGCCAACGAGGTAGAAGGTATGGTAATTGGTGGTCACGGTGACACTACCATGATTCCTTTGAAACGCTT
>JAFZDG010000035.1 GCA_017561285.1 Bacteroidaceae bacterium | reverse complement strand
GTACTATTACCCAACAGCTGTCGAAACTATTATACTCGCCCAAAGCAGGCAGTGTGGTAGAACGTCTGGTACAGAAGCCACAAGAATGGGTAATAGCCATCAAACTCGAGCGCTATTACACCAAAGAGGAAATCATCAATATGTATCTCAATCACTTCGATTTCCTCAATAATGCTGTAGGCATACAGTCGGCAGCTCAAGTCTATTTCAACAAATATGCCAAAGACCTCAATATTGAAGAGTCGGCAACGCTGGTGGGTATGTGTCAAAACCCATCGTTTTTCAACCCTCGCCGATTTAACGAGCGCACCAAAGGTCGTAGAAATGTGGTATTGGGACAAATGCGTAAAGCCGGATACATTACGGCTGCCGAATGTGACTCATTGCAACAGTTACCTCTCACACTCGATTTCCGCGTGGTCGATCATAAAGAAGGTCCTGCACCCTACTTCCGCGAGCGCCTTCGCTTGATGCTTACTGCCAAGAAACCCAATCGCGATGACTATGCCGGATGGGAGCATCAACAATACATCAGCGACTCTATTGCATGGGAAACCAATCCGGCCTACGGATGGTGCGAAAAAAACCGCAAGCCCGATGGTAGCAAATATAACATTTACAGCGATGGACTGAAAATATACACCGGTATAGACTCTCGTATGCAAGCTTATGCCGAAGAAGCTGTAAGACAACACGTTGCCGAGTATCTACAGCCTCGATTCTCAAGAGAGAAAAAAGGTCGTAGTTATGCACCATTCTCACAAGACATACCGGCCGACCAACGACAAACTATCTTAGAACGCGATATGCGTAACAGCGAGCGCTACCGCGTAATGAAACGTGCCGGCGCAAGCAAAGAAGAGATTGTTGCCGCATTCAACACCCCCATAGAGACCGAGTTGTTTACTTACAACGGATTTGTCGACACCATTATATCGCCGATGGACTCTATAAAATATACCAAAGCATTTTTACGCAACGGCTTTGTGGCAATGGATCCCTACACCGGCAAAATCAAAGCATACGTGGGAGGTCCGGAGTTCTCTCAATTTCAATACGATATGGCAGGCGTAGGTCGCCGACAAATTGGTTCTACCATCAAGCCATTCTTATACACACTTGCTATGGAAGAGGGCTTTACACCCAACTCGAAGCTACTCAACGAACAACCGGTATTCCACCTACCCAATGGCGATGTATGGGAACCGCGCAACACCGGCAAGACTCGTATTGGCGAAATGGTGCCTCTCAGCTGGGCTTTGAGCACATCCAACAACTGGATTTCGGCTCGACTTATCGATCAGTTATCACCCGAGAGCCTCGTACGCATTATGCGCTCATTTGGTATCACCAGCAAAATTGATCCGGTACTTTCATTGTGTCTGGGAACAGTAGAGATTTCGGTAGAAGAAATGACAGCTGCATACACTGCATTTGTTAACAATGGTGTGCGCGTGAGTCCTATATACGTTACCCGCATCGAAGATAATCATGGCAACGTCATAGCCGAGTTTACTCCACAGTTTACCGAAGTATTCAGCGAACGCGCCTACTGCCGCATTGTCCCCATCTTGCGTAGCGTTATTGACGAAGGTACAGGTGGTCGCATTCGTTTCCGCTATAACATCACAGCCGAAATGGGTGGTAAAACCGGTACAACCAATGATATGTCTGATGGATGGTTTATGTCATTTACACCCAATCTTGTTACCGGAACTTGGGTGGGAGGTGAAGATCCCAGCATCCACTTCGACAATATGAGCGATGGTCAAGGTGCAAGTCTCGCACTACCCATTGCCGGACTTTTCTATCAAAAGGTATTTGGCAACAAAGACTTGCAATTGGAGGGTTACGTAGAATCGCTCGAGTTTGAATATCCCGAGATCGAAGATGATATGGTGGAAGAGGTAATCATTGAAGACGTACCACAAGAGAGCGTAGAAGAAGTAATAGAAGGAATATTTGAGTAATTAAAGAAAACACATATAATTATTATGACTATCGTACTTATGCTGGTTGGCCTGGGCTTACTGCTTGTAGGAGCCAACTATCTCACCGAAGGTTCTTCGGCTATTGCCAAGCGATTTGGCATTTCAGAGTTTGTTATCGGCCTCACCATTGTTGCCATCGGCACATCGGCCCCCGAGTTTGTGGTAAGTCTTATATCGACATTCAACGGCTCTACCGATGTAGCCATTGGCAACATATTGGGTTCTAACCTTTTCAATGCCCTAATGATACTGGGCATTACGGCACTTATACGCCCTATCCGTATAGAGCATAACACATTGTCGCGCGACATTCCTTTCGGTCTATTAGCAGCTGTGGTTCTTGCCATTTGTGGCCTTGATATGTGGCTCAATGGTAATGCCGGCATAATCTCTCGCAGCGAAGGACTTCTTATGCTCTGCTTCTTTGTTGTGTTTATGGTATATTCGTTTATCACAGCCAAGCGCGATGAACCAACCGAAACAGCACCCACAATCGAAGCACCTACCAAGCAACACCCCATATGGCTTGAGTTGATTATGATAGTGGGTGGTCTTGCAGGCCTCATATATGGCGGCGATCTCTTTCTTGAGTATGCCGTAATCTTTGCTCGCGATATGGGTATGTCCGAAGCCGTTATAGCCGTAACCCTTATGGCGGGTGGTACATCTATGCCGGAACTTATAACTTGCGTCATAGCAGCAAGCAAAAACAAAGGACAGATGGCATTGGGTAATGTTATTGGCTCGAATATCTCAAATGTATTTCTCATTCTGGGTACATGCGCCACTGTTTCGCCCCTGCAATTGGGCAATATCCTCCCCATCGACCTCATTATTCTTGTAGTAGCGTCGCTCATCATTGCTGTAACGGCTTTCACCTTCCGTCGCAACGAGTTAGACCGTGCAGAGGGCACTATCTTCGTACTCCTGTACATCGCTTACATCGTATATTTGCTGATGCGATAAAACAGTTTTTTTACCACACTACACAAACGAGGCGCAGCGGATATGTACACCCTGCGCCTCGCTTCTATATGATAAGACTGTAAGCTACTTTTTCATTTCGTCATACAGGTTCTTATATTTTTCATATTTCGCCATCATACCTTCTCTATTTCTCAGTCGGAATGAAATATAATTCAAATTTTCAATTACTTGAATATCCCTACAACCAAGATTAAATGCACCTTCATAGTAATAAAGAGACTTCATACACAAATTGTCACAATTTTTCTGAGCATTATCGTAACCCTCGTCTGTTGATGCACTATATGCCTCTTCAAGAGCTCTATTGGCCAAAAGATAATAGCAATATCCAACCATGCTCCATATGTCGGCATCTTGAGAATCTAACTCAAGAGTCTTTGTAAACGAAACGATTGCCTCCTCATAATTATCCATAGAAAGGTATATCGCTCCCCTACTTATCCAAAATGAGGCATCTTCGGGGTTGTATCGAAGCAGCATATCGGCCCACTGCTTCAACTTCGATATATTTTTGGCAGGCACTTCGCTCACATCTACCATTGTGAATAGGGTTGTTGCAGCCTCTATCAAATCTGCATTTTTCGAATATATATTTACACCCTTACAAGCTACCTCCAACGCTTTCCATAGCGTTTCATCGAGATTATCATCATAATATTGCGTAAGATAGAAATAGGCAAGATAAAAATCGACATTGCCACTATCGCGATAATCCAATTCCATCAGCGCCTCTAATGCAGTAATGGCCATCTCACGCGAATTTTCATCGACTTCATCTTCAATCATCATTTGCGGCACAGCCATAAGATAGTCGAAATTCAGACTACCTTTATAGGACGGGCTCAACTGAACATTAAATGCCATCATATAATGGTATGAAGCATATAGCTTTTCGCCCAGAGCATAGGCGGCATTTCCACCAATGACATAATAATTTTCGAGTAAATTAAGTTCTTTCGCTATAGCATCATTCAACGAAGCATCCAACTCGGCAGCACGCTGATACGAGGCAAGGGCTGTACCGCAAAAGTTATGTCCTGTAGATAATAGAGATGAAATCCAACCTCTGACAATGTTGTCGGCTTTCGTTACATATACTTTCACCAAAGGATACTGATGCTCTATATATACCTTTCCACCTATTTTCACCTCTTGGCTGCTATTACTTCGGCCCATTGCCACTTGCACAACTGCATAGCCTATTCCTTCGGCCAAGTCTTTCGTTATGCTCGACTCGGCCTCATAATAGGCTCTGGCTCTCTCCAGCCACAATTGCGCATCACTACTACCCTGAACCTTAACATCATATCTATTAAGGTTCTCCAGGATTTTATCCAAATTGCTGCTCTGAGCATGCACCATCGTCATCGCAGCAAATAGCATTGCAAACAATGACACCACCCAATTACGTAGACTCTTCATAGTTATAATTTTATTGTTTATAAAGCTCTATTACAATTACTATCTGCACTCGGCCTCGTTCCACAGCCACACAATACATCTTGCAGGCCTACATCTCCTACGACAATTTAAACTCAATAGGCGATGCATCCCAGTCGCGAAGGAACTCAATGAGCTCGAGCGAAAGTTGGCATTTACGGCGCGAGCGCATAGATACCTGTCGGCCTATCTTCTCATCGATAATACGGAACGTTACATCTATGCTATTATGTGGTGTTTCGCGCATATGTTCCGACAGCGACTCTATAAATGCCGGCGTAAAGGCACTGAGCGATAGCGTGATGGCCAACTTCGAGAACATCTTGCCTTGCAGGTCGGCAAGGAGGTCTATCGATCGTATTACCATATTCACCTTGTCGTTATAACGGCTGCGTTCATACACTGCACGCACCAAAACAAATGCAGCGCCTCCTATACGGCCAAAGTTGCTATACTTGACATAATCACGACCAAAAAGGGCAATCTCGTCCGAACCGCTATAATCTTCGATACGCAAGAATGCATACGGATTGCCATTTTGAGCCACTTTCTCACGATAGCCCACAATAACTCCTCCAAATGTTATCTCCTTACCTAACATAGCGTTGCGATTCTTAAGGTCCGACATACGGGTATTGCAACCATACTCCAACTCCAATTTATAGGGATCGAGCGGGTGTGCCGATAGATAGAGGCCCACCAAAGCCTTTTCACGTTCGAGACGGGTAATTTGAGGCTCTTCAACCACAGGAGGCACTTGGGGTTTGGCCGTTGTCGATTCCATCACCATATCTCCCCACAGAGAGGTTGTTTGCGAAGCGCGATCGCTCTGCACACGTTGTCCGTAACGCACAAGGGTATCTACAAAGCTCACCTCTCCCTCGGCTGCAGGCAAGAAATTCTCACGTCTCACTTCGCCAAAGCCATCGAAAGCACCGGCTGTGGCCAATGACTCGATAGTCTTTTTACCGCAAGCCGACAAGTTGACACGCTCCACAAAGTCGAATATCGACTTATAATTGCCATTCTTATCGCGCTCGGTAATGATTGCAGTTACGGCAGCCTCGCCAACGCCCTTGATAGCTCCAAGGCCAAAACGTATATCGCCTCGCTTGTTTACCGAGAACTTAAGTTGACTCTCGTTGATGTCGGGGCCCAATACCTGTATCTTCATAGCCTTGCACTCGCTCATAAACTTGGTCACATCGGTTATATCCGATAAGTTGCGACTCAGTACAGCAGCCATATATTCCGATGGATAATTGGCTTTGAGATAGGCTGTTTGGAAGGCTACCCACGAGTAGCAAGTGGCGTGACTCTTGTTGAAGGCATACGATGCAAACTTCTCCCAGTCACCCCATATCTTTTCGAGTACCTCTTCTTTATACTCGTGCTTTTTACCACCATTGATAAACTTGGGTTTCAGTTCATCAAGTTTGTCTTTGAGTTTCTTACCCATCGCTTTGCGCAGTGCATCCGATTCGCCACGCGTAAAGTCGGCCAACAGACGCGACAACAACATCACCTGCTCTTGATACACAGTAATACCATACGTATCTTTCAGATACTTCTCCATAATGGGTATATCGTAGGTAATAGGTTCACGCCCATGCTTACGAGCAATAAACTGCGGTATATAGTCCATAGGGCCGGGACGGTAGAGGGCATTCATGGCTATAAGATCCTCAAACGTCGAGGGTTGCAACTCTCGCAGATACTTTTGCATACCAGGCGACTCAAACTGGAACGTACCCGTTGTGCGGCCCTCGCAATATAGTTTATAGGTGGCCGGATCATCGATGGGTATATTGTCTATATCTATCTCTATACCCAGGCGCAAACGGATATTCTCGATAGCCTCCTTGATAATAGAGAGTGTCTTAAGGCCCAAGAAGTCCATCTTGATCATACCGGTATCTTCTATCACACTACCCTCGTATTGCGTAACGAGCATCTTCTCGCCGGTCGTTTTATCATCGGCAGTGCTCACTGGCACCCAGTCGGTAATGTCGTCACGACCAATAATCACACCGCAAGCATGCACACCGGTGTTGCGAACGTTGCCTTCCAACATTTGCGCATATCGCATTGTATCGGCAATACGGGTGTCGCTACTTTCACATGCCTCACGCAACTCGGCCACCGATGCTATGCAGTTTTTCAAGTTCATCTTCAAGGGCTTTCCATCTACCTCGGGCAAGCGATCGGGAATGAGCTTGGTAAGGCGGTCACTCTCGGGGATGGGTACTTTCTGCACACGTGCAACATCCTTGATAGCCAATTTGGTTGCCATCGTACCATAGGTAATGATATGAGCTACTTTCTCATAGCCATATTTTTCGGTCACCCAATTGAGCACCTGTCCGCGACCATCGTCATCAAAGTCTATATCGATATCGGGCAACGAGATACGGTCGGGGTTGAGAAAACGCTCAAACAGCAGGTCATATTTAATGGGATCTATCTGCGTAATACCCAAGCAGTAGGCCACACACGAACCGGCCGCCGAGCCACGTCCCGGACCTACCGACACACCCATATTGCGAGCCGCCGCTATAAAGTCTTGTACAATGAGGAAGTATCCCGGGAAACCCATCGTCTTCATAATATGCAACTCAAAGGTCATACGCTCCATAACCTCATCCGAGAGTGGCATGGGATAGCGTTTGGCTGCACCATCAAAGGCCAGTTTCTTCAAGTAATCGGCCTCGAGTTTTATACGATACAGCTTGTCATAACCACCCAGTTTTTCAATCTTGTCGCGAGCCTTCTCTTCGCTAAGCACCACCTCGCCATTTTCGTTGCGCGTAAACTCATTGAAGAGATCCTCCTCGGTATATTGCTTGCGATAGCCCTCCTCTGTGCCAAACTCCTCGGGTATGGCAAAGGTAGGCATAATAGGAGCATGGTCTATCGTATAAAACTCCACTTTATCTGCAATCTCGGTGGTATTGATCATTGCCTCGGGAATGTCGCCAAATACGGCCGTCATCTCTTCGCGCGTCTTAAACCACTCTTGCTTGCTGTAGAGCATACGATTGGGATCGTCAAGGTCCTTACCCGTATTGAGGCATATCAGGCGGTCGTGCGCCTCGGCATTCTCCTCATTGACAAAATGCACATCGTTGGTGCATATCAACTTTATATCGTTGCGGCGAGCTATAGCTATAAGATGCTCTTCAACCTCCTTTTGTCGGTCATACACATCGTGTGCAGCACGTGGCACTGTTGCCTTGTGTCGTTGCAACTCTATATAGTAATCGTCACCCCATATACCCTTAAACCACCGGGCAGCCTCCTCGGCAGCTGCCACATCGTTTTTCATAATTTTCTGAGGCAACTCACCACCCAGGCATGCCGAGCACACGATAAGCCCCTCGTGGTATTTCTCCAACTCGGCCTTGTCGGTACGCGGATGATAATAGTAGCCTCGCGTCCACGCATTCGACACGATTTTTATAAGGTTCTTATATCCTTTGAGGTTCTTGGCCAAGAGAATAAGGTGCCAACCCTTGTCGGTGCGTTTCTCCATAGAGGTATGCGCCACATAGACCTCGCAACCCAATATGGGCTTAAATATTTTCTTCTCCTCGGCCTCCAACTCGGCACGACAATCGGCTATGGCTTGCTCTCTGTCATCCACCACTTCTTTTCCCTCCTCAAGGGCCGCCAGACGCTTTTGCAGAGCCTTTATATTATCTTTGGTCTTACCGTTTTTCTTCTTTACGTAATTAAAGAACTCTTTGATACCAAACATATTGCCATGATCGGTAAGTGCCATACCCGGCTGTCCGTCTTTAATAGCCTTATCGACAAGCGCCGGTATGGATGCCTGTCCATCGAGCACCGAAAACTGCGAGTGAACGTGCAAATGTACAAAGGGAAGTTGCATATATCGTGTTTTAAGGGGGTGTAACTTGGTTTTTACTTCAATATATTCTCGCAATAAAGATACGAATAAACGAGCGAGAAATACGAAGTTTACTTCGATATTTTTCACAGCGAGTGTAAAATATCTTCGAGAGCGCAGCTATCTCGGGTGATAACTTGGTGCGAAGCACCGGTTGAGGGGCTTCATGCCCCGAAATATGGTAGCCCCGTACGAGATGCGTAGCAACTTAGTGCGGGGATGCGATTAAACGACTCTGTCAAACAGGGTGCGAAGCACCGGTTGAGGGGCTTAACGCCCCGAAATATGGTAGCCCCGTACGAGGAACGCAGTGACGTAGTGCGGGGATGCGATTAAACGACTCTGTCAAACTTGGTGCGAAGCACCGGTTGAGGGGCTTTATGCCCCGAAATATGGTAGCCCCGTACGAGGAACGCAG
>JAFZDG010000353.1 GCA_017561285.1 Bacteroidaceae bacterium | reverse complement strand
CCTTGCGGACATCCAGACGGACAGAAGCGTAGAACTTCAAAGCATTACCGCCGGTAGTGGTCTCGGGGTTACCGTACATAACACCGATCTTCATACGGAGCTGGTTGATAAATACCAGCATACAGTTGGTCTGGGAAACAGCACCTGCCAGCTTTCTCAGAGCCTGGGACATAAGTCTTGCCTGGAGGCCCACGAAAGCATCGCCCATTTCGCCCTCGATCTCGGCTCTGGGGGTCAGTGCCGCAACAGAGTCAACAATGATCAGGTCGATGGCACCGGAGCGAACCAGAGCCTCGGTAATATCCAGAGCCTGCTCACCGGTATCGGGCTGGGAAACCAGCATGGTTTCAATATCTACGCCGATCTTTGCGGCATAGTAGGGATCCAGAGCATGCTCTGCATCCACGAAAGCAACCTCGCCACCGCGCTTCTGTGCCTCAGCGGCCAGATGCAGTGCCAGAGTGGTCTTACCGGAGGATTCCGGTCCGTAGATCTCAATGATTCTGCCACGGGGCATACCGCCGATACCCAGAGCAGCGTCCAGTGCCAGAGAGCCTGTAGGAATGGCATCTACCTGCATTTCTACCTTGTCGCCCAAACGCATGACGGTACCCTTACCATAGCTTTTTTCGATCTGGTGCAGTGCCGTTGCAAGAGCTTTCTTCCGATCCTCGGCAGGAGTCGGAGCTTCATAACTTGTCTTTTTAGTTGCCATAATCATTCATCCTCTCTCTTTCGGGCAAGAACAGCACGAATAATATCGCCACTGTCTTTCACACCCTGTTGGGCTAACTTTTCTTGATATCTTTTTTGCTTACCATCTTCCCTTAATATAGTTTGAGCCATACGACTTCGCCTGTTGCGTTCACCTTCGGTGAGGCGTGTAGAGAGAGTGTCGTAGTGTTTGTTGGTGTTGAGGCGCATGCGGTCGGCTTCGGTCTTGGATTGTCGGCGTTGCTTGGCGATATCGGCACGTGCTTGTTGTTGTCGTTGAGTGATGTGTCGCAACTGTGTGGCGTAGTCTTGGTCGGCTTGTTGTTGCGCTGCGTAGAGTCGGTCGGCAATGGTGTTTTGCTGTGCTTGTGCCGATGTGAGTTGAGGCGCAGGGGGTGTAGTCTTGCCCGCCATTGAAGCAGCCGAGCCGATGAGTTGAATGGTATCGTAAAGAGAGCCGAGAGCTTGACGAGCTTGAACGGCACGAGGATCTACCACCTTACGGCGAGAGACGGTTTTATGAAGGTTGTCGATGATGTCGAGTTGGTCGTCGTACTCTTGGTTTAGGTCTTGGTAGTTGCGGTTGATGTGTTCAAGGTCGGCTTGTCGTTGCGCCTCGAGCGCACCGAGTTGCTGTTGCAGGTCGGGGGTTGCGGAGGTATTGTCCACATCCGTAGTAACCGGCTGAGGAGTCAATTCGTCGTTGATTGTATATATGCTCATAGTCGTTAATATTGCGGTTTGAGATGCTGTTGTGAGATATCGACAGCCGGAGTCTCAGCTGTTGCGGGTGTGTACTTGGCATCGATGGCCGAGCCGATGGTGTTGATACCTTGTGCGCCGATAGCGAATGCTTGGTTGGCGAAGTTTGTCCAATTATTGGCTTGTTGGTTGTAGTTGTTCATCCAATCGGCAAAAGATTGGTTCTTGCTTGCTTGATAACCGGCAAGAGCTGCATCCTTGCGTTGACTGTTGGTAGCATCGATAGAGGCGATAGCATCGGCATAAGCCTTAGCGTTAGCTTCTTTTGTGGCGGCAACGGCTTCGGGTGTTTGTCCGGTGATGACTGCGGTGTTGTTTTGTTGCTCGACTGTATCGCGCATATTGTTGCGGAGTTGTCGAAGGAAGTGCTGTGTGTCGTTGCGCGAGATGGCGTCTTGGTAGTATTGACGATTGAACATATTACGGTTGAAGTCGTCACGTTCGCGTTGCATACGAGCCGCCTCTTGCGCTTGTTTGTTCGACTGAACGAGTCCCGCAATGCCCGAAGCGAGACCACCTGCGGCAGATATACCGCCGAGAATTAGAGAAATTGGATCCATATACATTAATATTAATGTGCAAATATGTGTATATGAGAGGTAGTACGGGGGTTGATTTTGGATTTTTAGAGGGACGAGATTGCGAGAAAATCCAATAATGAGTGTATAGGTAGTGTTGGTGGGGGTAATTTTGGGCTAAAGAATATAAATAATATGATAAAGCGAATAGATATAGGTGGCATAGAGCGACAGTTGAGCGTGAGCAATATGGCTGATGGCTCGATGTACGGTATGGTAGGCGCACGACATTTGGATGGTAATATACGACCGGCGCAAGGGCTTGAACAAAATAGTGAGGTATCGCTTGCCGATGGAGATAAGTTGCTGTATGTGCATAGGTATGGAGACTATGAGCATTATATTGTGTGGAAGGCCAATATGGACTTGTGTTTTATAACGGCCGGGAAAGAGGAGCTGATAGAGCAAGAGGTGCGATATATAACAAGTGTTGTATCTATTGGTAATATGCTTATAGTTGTAGATAATGATACTTATATAAAAGTATGGTTATGGCAAGATGGCCGATATACGATTGTGAGTGAATCGGGATTACCCTATATAGGTATAAGAAAAAGCACGACTAAAATGAATTCGGACGGAAGTCAGGAGCAGTATGTAGCGGAGTCGGATGTTATAGATATTGTTCCCGATTCGAAACTTGGTTATTATAGTGATATTATCGGCAGTGCATTGCCAACATATATAAAAAATAAAAACTTCCGTATGCAATTGACGGAGCAATACGGAAGCCTTATATCGAACCTAAGAGAAAAGGCTTCGGCAGAAAACATTTTTGTCGATAGTTATTTCGTTCGCTATGGCTTGCGTATGTATGATGGAAGTTATTTACACGTTTCGCCACCTATATATATAAAGGGTAGTAGTTATGAATTGCGATGTAATAGCGCGGAGTTCAGCACAATTGTTGATGGTACGGGCAATCTGTGGAAAATATTTCAAGGGTGTAGCGCGAAAGCTGATGGCTATAAACTGTATGCCAATTTTGTCGATATGGATAGCAGCTTGTATGTTGATGGTATTGTGACTGCGATAGACTTTTTCGTTTCGGAGCCTATCCGAGAGGTATATGATGGAAGACAGGTAGATGCTGTATTAAGTGCTACGCTGATAGGTGGTAATCCTAATACTACTGCGTATTACGAGATAAAATTTGGCTCTATGACAGAGCGTAAGATTGAGGATATAGAATCTTACTTTAACTATTATAGAGTATGGAGCGTCCCGGTCGATGGTATTCCTGAAAATGTTGTAG
Source organism: Bacteroidaceae bacterium (assembly GCA_017561285.1). Classification (GTDB taxonomy): domain Bacteria; phylum Bacteroidota; class Bacteroidia; order Bacteroidales; family Barnesiellaceae_A; genus Barnesiella_A. The sequence continues at coordinate 3,074 of JAFZDG010000353.1, read as the reverse complement.
AGATAGATGCTAAAAACAAACTTAATAGCATTGTGCAGATGCCATTGCTTGACAATCAGGCAAGCGTACATAAGTATGTAGCAGGAACGGCGTATATCTATAATGGTAGATTACATATTGGCAATATACGAGAAAAGCTATTCGATGGATATTCTCCGCGTTTTTACACTTACATGAAAGATATGAAAACCGAAAGATTTGGTAATGCTGTTATGTATGTGTATTTGCGCGATAATGGTGGGGAGTATATCGTTAAAAGCCAATCAAGTATATTGAGCGGTGTATTGTCGCCATATATCAGTTATCCCGATAGTAGGGCTTATAAAATAGTAGTGTTAAGTAAAGAAAAAGATTTAGGTAGTGAAGAATATTCATATAGCAAGCGTACATTCTTGTTGAAAGAGCATCCATTTGCAAACGAGTCGTACTACTTTGATGGGTATAATACCGAGGATATGGATGTAGACTCAGCAACGTATCTCATAACAAAGGATGAGTATAATACATATATAGCGGATACCACAGTAAAGAGCACAATTAACAGGCAAGATGTTCTTAAAGTATCGGAGTTGAATAATCCGCTGGTGTGGCCGAATGACAAGACCTATACTGTAGGCAGTGGTAATATTGTATCGATGGCCGTAGCAACGAAGGCGATGAGTCAAGGTCAGTTTGGTCAATACCCGTTGTATGTGTTCACGAGCGAAGGAATTTATGCGATGTTGAGTGGTGGAGGCGATGTGTTGTATAGCAATGTAGCACCTGTGAACCGTCATATCGTAGAGAATGCGAAGACGGTGTGTGCGATAGATGACGCTGTTGTGTTTGGTACACGTCAGGGCTTATTCGTGATGAGTGGAGGAGATGCGGTGTGTATATCGGGGCCTCTTGATGATCATGGTATCGTCCGCAATAATAGAGGTATAGAGACTGTAGTTGCAATACGTACGGGCGAAACCTTAACGGAGATGACAACCATGCGTAGTCTTATAGCTGAAAGTATGGTTTCGTATGACTACATCAATGAAGAAGTATTGTTGTATAAGCCCGGCAATTTGTTGTGTTATGCCTACTCGTTGAGGAGTAAGATGTGGCAGTCGTACAAGCGTAGTGTAGATTACGCAGTAAACAGTTATCCTGAGTTGTTGCTCATTGCCGGAAAAAAGGTGTTGAGGACGAGTGATGAGGATAGCCTCAAGGTAGAGCCGGTGTTCTTACTTGTAACCAACGGTATGCAGCTCAGTGATGCGATGAGCAGTAAGCGCATAGAGCGAATCCATCTGCTCAGTCACTTTGCCGGCAATGGTGAAGATAGTAAATTGTTACTTGCTGTAGCCGGAAGTAATGATGGCGAGGAGTATGCGCTGACTTACGAACAAGAGTATAAGGTGCGCGAGCTTCACAACGTTACCCTACCCCATTCGGCGAGTGCGTATAGATATATGTCACTAATCGTGTACGGAAAAAACCTCGATAAGCGGTCGTACTTGAATGGTATCGTTGTTGAGTATGATGACAAGCGGAAAGAGCGATAAAAAGAGAAAAGTGTTAACAAAAAACGAGATATCCAATATTAACCAATGGAAAAGTTAAACAATGCAAAAATAGTGATGCGCCGAAGTGCTGTAATGGCCGGTACGATTGACACCCGACACGATAGTGTGAGTGTGCTGTATGATGGAGATCAGCGCAAGAGTGAGCGAGATGCCCAAGTATTTGAGGATGCGAGAGTGTGTTATGACAACCTTGAGACTTTCCGTAAAAATGCCATGCGATGTCACCGCTATACATACGGCGACCAATGGGGCGACAAGATAGTTGTAGGCAACAAGAGAATGACGGAGGATGCGTACCTGCGCGAGCAGGGCAAAGTTCCGTTGAAGAACAACATGATACGCAACCTTGTGAAGAGTGTGTTGGGACAATTCGAGGGTAGCCCTACCCGACCGGTATGTGTAGCCCGTAACCGCGAAGACCAAACCTATGGTGAGATGATGACACTCGCTATGGAGTGCGTGTATGACACAAACCGAATGGACTCGCTCGATGCCAAAACGTTAGAGAGCTATATGGTAACCGGCGTAGCGGTACACAAGACTCAATATACGTGGCTGAGTGAAGAGCAACGACACGATGTATATGTGAAAGGTGTGTCGCCGTATAAGGTATTCTTCGACAATAGAATCGAAGACCATGCGTTCCGCGACATATCGCTTATAGGAGAGTTGCACGATATGGCATTGAGTGATGTTGTGCGCATCTTTGCCGGCTCGAATCAAGCCAAAGCACAGCGAATACGCCGTATGTACACACAGCGAGAGGATATGAGTAGTATGGTAGCTGATACGTTGAGGGGTGAGAAAAATCGCCACAACAACTTCTATGTATGCGAAGATCCGAATATGTGTAGGGTGATAGAGGTGTGGCGAAGAGAGAGTCGCGAATTCATTCACTGTCACGATGTAGCTCGAGGCAGAACCTACAGAGTAGATATAGATCAATTGGGCGAGATAGAGCGTATCAACGTGAAGCGATTGAATGACGGTGTATCGCAAGGAATAGCACCTGAAGATGTAGCGTTGATAGAGACCGAGATATCGCTCGACAACTATTGGTATGTGCGTTATTTCACGCCGTATGGTGAGGTGATAGTCGAGTACGAGAATCCCTATTGGCATGGTTCGCATCCCTATGAGCTGAGTATCTACCCTTTTATCAATCAAGAGGTGCATAGCTTCGTAGAGGATGTGATAGACCAACAGCGATACATCAATCGCTTGATCACGATGATAGACTTTATTATGGGTGCGAGTGCCAAAGGTGTATTGATGATGCCCGAAGATGCTATACCCGATGGTATGCGACTCGAAGACATAACCGCTGAGTGGGTTAAATATAATGGTGTAATCTTGTTTAAGAATAAGCCCGGTGGTGCATTGCCCCAACAGATAAGCACCAATGCCACCAATGTGGGTGCATACGAGTTGCTCAACTTGCAGATGAAGTTGATACAAGATATTAGCGGTGTGCAAAATGCATTGCAGGGTAAGACACCGAGAAGTGGCACAAGTGGT
>JAFZDG010000352.1 GCA_017561285.1 Bacteroidaceae bacterium | reverse complement strand
GTAATGGGATTGGCACTACTCGTAGGCTGCCAAGAACACCCTATGACGACTATCAATCCGGCTGCAACCGAAGGTACACTCTCGTTTGAGATTAACACCCCCGCCTATGCCGAATACACATATGTATTGAGCGAGGCTAACAGCGCAGCTACAATGGAAACTATTTATGTTCGCAACCAACCCGATTACGGTTTTACTGCTGCTACTCAATACTACGCACAAGTGAGCTTCGGCAACACTTTCGAGGAAAACACTTTCGTAGAGTTGGAATCGGTAGGTTCGCAACAAAAATATGCTATCAACACCAAAGATATGAACAAGGCCATAACCTTGCTCCAAGGTGAAGAAGTAAACGAAAATCCCGGTGTAATGACTGTTTACATCCGTCTCCGCGCACACCTTACCGATGCCAAAGAGACTGTAACAGCCACTACTCCCATCGTTAAAGATTGCTACTCAAATGTTATAGACCTCAGCATCCAACCCTACTACATGTTGTTGGTAGATGCACTTCCTCAACCCTACTGGTTGGTGGGTGAATTCCAAGGTTGGGACAACTCGGCAGGTGCTGCCGGTACTTCGCTCATTCCTATGAGCTTGGTAGATGGTTTCAGCTACAACACTGTAACAGGTGCCGGTGACTTCATCTTCACAGGCTACTTTGAGGCTGGTTTGGGTTACAAACTCGTTCTCGTTCCCGGTAGCTGGGATATACAAGTAGGTATGAATGATGGTGCGCTTGCATTCTACGATGGTGGTTCGGGTAACATCACTGTAGCCGAAAGTGGTTACTACACCATCACTGCCAACTCAGAGAAGTTTGAAGGCACATTTGAGCCTGCCGATATTACTCCCGCCGAGCACGCCTCGATAGAGTTCGTTGGTTCATTCGACAACTGGGGTGAAGCACCTATAGTAATGACTGCAATGAAGATGAAACACCTCTGGTGTGCCGAGATGACATTTGCCGAAGACTGCGAAGGTAAGTTCCGCAATGACTCTTCTTGGAGCGCCAACTGGGGTGGTGATTCATTCCCCTATTCTACAGCGAAGTCGGGTAGCAACATCAAAGTATTGGCCGGTACATACCAAGTTGTATTCAACGACCTCGACGGTAACTACTATTTCTTTGCGAAATAATCAAACCGAGAAAATATCACGAACCTTGCGGGTGGAAACCCCGCCCGCAAGGTTCTCTCAACAAAAAACCTTTAATATCGAAACAAAATGAAAAAAATATCGATTTTCAGCACATTGTTGGCAGGTGTGGTAGCATTCTCGGCTTGTACACCCGAAATCGAACCCGCTCTGCCCCCCGTAAGCTACGAGCCTGTTGATCCCGCACAAGTGGCTATCAACATCACTGCAGACCAATATGCTCAAGCTATCGACTTGAACAACTACGAAGGCGACTCTATCGCTGCCTTTACTATCGATTTGAGTGCAACTCCCGCATTGAGCGAAGGTACTACACTCGAATATACCCTCGCAATGGCCGCTACAGAAGATATGGCTTCGGCTCAAACACTTCCTGTGACCGTTGAAGGTAACATTGCTAAAGTTGCAGTTGCCGACTTGAACGCAAAGATTCAAACCATCTTTGGCAAACGTCCTCAACCCGACACATTCTACAGCCGTCTTGGTGCAATGGTTAAAGATGCAGAAGGCCGCAACTTCGAATTGATTTCAAACGTTATCGCAGCTACTGCTACTCCCATTGCTACTCCCATTGAGAGCGCATACTACCTCATTGGTGATGTTAACGGTTGGGACTTCACTGCTGCAGCAACTATGCCTTTCAGCCACAGCGGTAAAGATGTATATGAAGATCCTATCTTCACTATCCTTATTACTGTAGATGGTGAGAAATACTGGAAAGTAGCTCCTCAATCGGCTATCGACAGCGGTAAGTGGGATACTGTTCTTGGTAACACTGAAGCTGATGGTAGCGCATCGACCACAGGTAATCTTGCCGACAATGCATCGGCTGCCGGTGCTATGAAATTCCCCGAAGCCGGTAACTACAAAGTTACACTCAATATGGAGGCTTATACCTACACAGTAGAGGTTATGCCCGATGTTATCGAGTACTTCGTTGTAGGTGACTTCAGCGGTTGGAGCCAAACCAACGGTCAACGCCTTTACAGCGTAGCCGGTGCTCCCGCACAAGGCTGGCTTGTATTGGATGGCAAAGGTGGTAACGGTTGGAAGATTTCAACTCAAGAGGACTGGTATGGTACTAACTATGGTGCCGGCGAAGCTGCTGCTGCAGAAGCTGCATCTATGCTCCTCTCTACCGATGGTGGTGCCGACAACATCACTCAATATGCAGGTTTCAGCTACGAAGTATTGTTTGATGCTACAAACCTCACTCTTACTATCCTCCGCACTGCCGATTCTTGGGGCCTTGTAGGTAGCTTCAATGAATGGGGTGGTAGCGCCGATATTCCTATGACACTCTCAACAGAAGATGGTATGGACTACTTGGTAGCTACAGCTACATGGGATGCCGGTGTAGAGTTTAAGGTTCGCGCCAACTCTGATTGGGCTATCAACTATGGCGACGCAGGTGCCGGCAATGGCACAGTTGCAGCTGACGGTGCTAACTTGAAGATTGAAGAGGCCGGCGAATATGAGGTACGTTACTACTTCTGCGCTCAAGAGCCTTATCTCACAGTTACAAAACGCTAATATCTGACAACAGATAATTAAATGCAAGGATGGCATACCCACAAGGGTGTATGCCTCCTTGTTTATTTAAAACTACTTACAAAAAACAATCACAATGCAAAAGAAATTTCTTCTTCTTATCGCAACTTTGCTCACTACAGTAGCTGCATGGGCACAAGGAACAGGTACATACATTACCAATCCTACCCCCCTCAATGCCGATAAAGAGGGTAAAATAACTTGGATTGACACCAACAAAATCTTTGGTGCAACTGACGAGCTCTATGTACACATAGGCGTAGTTGACGCAGACCAAGTATGGCACAACGGACCTAAACAATGGTGCGACAACGATGCCAAATATAAAATGACCAAAGAAAGCGACAACACATGGTCTATCGTTCTGGGCCCCACTGTTCGCGAATACTTCAACTCCGACATTGAGATAAACACCATTGGTGTGGTTATACGCAATGCCGACGGAAAGAAACAAACACGCCCCGACATTATGATACCTTGCGAAGATGGCGCTCTATACGCTACAATCGAAGGTATTCCCGCTTCGAGCATTATATCGGAAGGTAGCAGCCTTGACATTACCGTCAATGCTACCAAAAATGCCAACATAACTCTTACCGTTGCAGGCCCTAACGGTGCTAAAGATTACACCGCAACCGATGCCGCCACCCTTGCCGAAACCATCACTTTCGACACAAAAGGCGAATATACCCTTACAGCCAAAGTGAGTTTGGGAGACGAGGTACACGAGACATCGGCTGAACTCACTGTTTGCGGCAATGTAATAGAAGAGACACGCCCTGCAGGTACAATAGAGGGTATAAACATCATCGATGAAAATACCGTAACTTTTGTATTCTTCGATTGCGACAAACAAGGCAACTACAGCAAATACATCTTCTGGGTAGGTGACAACAGCAACTGGAAAATAAGCAACGACTACATGATGAAGCGCGACAACACCAACAAGTGCTGGTGGATTACCATCGATGGCCTTGAGCCGGGCAAGGAGTATGCTTTCCAATACCACGTTGTGCCTCAAAATGGTGATGCGATTCGCTTTGCTGATCCCTACTCTACCAAGATTCTCGACCCCTGGGACGATAAATGGATAGACGAAGAGGTATATCCCGGCTTGCGCGAATTTCCCGAAGAGGCTTGGGAGCAACCTGCCACTGTCTTCAAAACAACAGGCTCGGACTACGAATGGGAGGTAACCGACTTTACCATCAAAAATCGCGACAACCTGGTTATCTATGAGTTGCTCCTCCGCGACTTCACAACACAAAAGTCTATTAAGGCCGCTATGGAGAAGCTCCCCTACTTGCACAGCTTGGGCGTAAATGCCATTGAGTTGATGCCGGTACAAGAGTTTGACGGAAACCTCAGCTGGGGTTACAATCCTTCATACTTCTTTGCACTCGACAAGGCCTACGGTACAGACGAAGACTACCGCAAGTTTATCGATGAGTGTCACAAATTGGGTATTGCCGTATTCTTCGATGTTGTATATAACCACGCCACAGGCAACTTCCCCTACTGCAAATTGTGGTGGGATAGCAAGAACAATAAAACTTCATCGAACAACCCCTGGTTCAACGTAGATGCACCTCACCCATTCAGCGTGTTCCACGACTTCAACCACACCGTTTCGGGCGTAAAGGAGTATATCAAACGCAACCTTCAATATCTCCTCACCGAGTATAAAATAGATGGTTTCCGCTTTGACCTTACCAAAGGTTTCACCAACCGTCCTTGCAACGAAAGCACAGCATCTAACTACGACCAATCGCGCATTGACATTCTCAAGTTCTACAACAACGCTATCAAAGAGATACGTCCCGATGCATGCGTAATACTTGAGCACTTCTGCGCCGACAGCGAGGAGAAAGCTCTTGCACAAGAAGGTATGATGGTATGGCGCAATGTCAACCACGAATATTGCGAAGGTGCTATGGGTTATGTATGTGACGTTACAGCAGTGTATGCCAACGGCAATAATATGCTCAAAAACGGTTATGTAGGCTATATGGAGAGCCACGACGAGGAGCGTACAACATACAAGGCAGCTACTTATGGCCACCTCGATGTAAAAACCGACCTCGCCACTCGTATGGATCAAGCCATTGCCAACGCAGCACAATTCCTCACCATACCCGGACCTAAAATGATATGGCAATTTGGCGAGTTGGGCTATGACTACAGTATCAATGAGAACGGCGACCGCGTGAACGAGAAACCCGTAAGATGGGACTACGCCCAAGATCCTGAGCGTCACCGTCTTTGGATGGCATATGCCAAACTCAACACACTGCGCAACTACCATACCGAGCTGTTTGCTCAAGATGCTACCATCAGCTACCGATTGAGCAAGAGCGACTGGTATAATGGCCGCTACGTAACCCTCACAAGCGCCGATGGTACCAAGAGCGTCGTAGTAGCAATCAACCTCACCGAGAAAGATGGCAACTACACCCTCAACTTCCCCAAGACCGGTGTATGGACCAACTTGCTTACCGATGCAACACTCGAAGTGACAAACACCAGCTTCAGCCACGCTGTTCCTGCCAATAGCTGTGTTATTTACACCAACTTTGAGGTTACCGGTGTTGAGAATGTAGAGAGCGACAAGGTGGAGTACAATATATATCCCAACCCTGCAACCGACTATGTATATACCAACGCTCAAGGCAACTTGAAAGTATATAACATTGCCGGCTCATTGATGCAACAAGCCGAAGGAAACTGCATAGAAGTGCGCAATCTTCCTGCCGGTATGTATATTCTCAATATTCAAAATGGCAACAACAGCCAAAGTATGAAATTTATAAAGAATTGATAGAGATTTCTCTACATAAATAACAAAGAGTTTGAGTATGGACTACTCAAACTCTTTTTTTTAGGCCAATACTGTTAAATTTGGCCCAATTTCTTGCATTATAATACAAAATTGTTATTACCTTTACAACGCTAACTTACCAACAAACAAATCGAACTTAGAAACATCGGAACGAGAAAAAGTAAAAAAAATTCCAATTTTATTGAACAAGATGGATAGCACATTATTCACCAGGCTCGATGCATTTATGAAATACAAGGGCCTAAATGATAACCGCATTACTGTACAAGCCAAAATTGCCGTTGGAACGTTGGGCAAGCAACGTCGCACAGGCAAAGGACTTTCGTACGACAGCCTTGTAAAGATACTCGAAACTTATCCCGAGCTCAATCCCTCGTGGCTGATTTTAGGAACAGGAGAGATGCTTATTGCCAATGAGCAACAGCCGGTCAATATCGAAGATATGATAATGGTAATAAAAAATCAAGAAGCCACAATCAGAAAACAACAAGAAAAGATAGACTTGCTCATAAGTCAACTCGACTATATTCGCACCCAGATATCCATCAACCAAGAATACTTGCGCGACATTATGCACGATATGGATAGCAAATTTAACGAGTGCAAGTAATGGCAACGATTGCACAATAGGCTATTCATATTATTTTCAAGCAAATAGCACCATAAAGAAAAATACTCAACCGGAGTATATCACCGGCACTGTTTGCGGTCACAAACCCATCCATACATTTCCGTTGTATAACGAATGGATTTCAATACATTAGCACATAACTAAGGCAATAACCTTATAAAGCAACAAAGGAGAATATCGATGATATTCTCCTTTGTGTATTCTTTGGGGAGCAGTTCTTACTCATTGAGTAAAGAGCTTTCCTGCAACCCTGCCTTTTTCAAGGCTTCGTGGCTCACCTATCTCACGATAGCACCACTATTTAACTAACAATCTTCTTAATCCTTAACCTTATGAAAAACCTAACAAACAATCAATCTAACTTTAAACAATCAACCTTAAAACCTATTTTTAACCTAACTAATGTGATAATAAAACCAATCTTTACCTTAACCTATTGTATGGGGTCTACATTCCAAATGCAGAGTGTGAATAGACTTTCTTATCATTCACGCTGCAAAGGTACAGCCATCTTGTCAGCTGCGCAATAAGATAGAGTAATTTTTTTTTATCAGAGAATGCAATCGTTTGCAACTATGCATTTAGAGCAACAGCCTTCAACAACCAATTCTACTCAAATATACCTAACAGAGAGATTTGCACAAAGCAAACTATGAAATAGAGCTACAAAGTATAGGTAAAAGCAGATTATTTTTGTATATTTGCACCCAATAGTATATATATATTTTATAGGAAGTATGAATATTTTAGAATTAAGCGAACAAGAAATAATACGCCGCAATAGCATGGAAGAGTTGCGCCGTATAGGTATCGAACCCTATCCTGCAGCCGAATATCCGGTGAACGCATATACAACAGAGATAAAAGAGAATTTCAGCGATGATGCCGAGCCTCGTCAGGTATCGGTAGCCGGTCGTATTATGAGCCGCCGCATTATGGGTAAGGCCTCTTTTATGGAACTCAAAGACTCTCAAGGTCGTATCCAAGTGTACATCTCACGCGATGATCTCTGTCCCGGCGAAGACAAAGAACTATATAACACCGTATTCAAGAAATTGTTGGATATGGGCGACTTTGTGGGAATCAAAGGTTTTGTTTTCCGCACACAAATGGGTGAGATTACCATTCATGCACAAGAGCTCACCGTATTGTCAAAGTCATTGCGTCCGCTCCCCGTTGTAAAAATGAAAGATGGTGTAGTATATGATGCTTTTACCGATCCCGAATTGCGCTACCGTCAACGTTATGTCGACTTGGTTGTAAACGAAGGCGTTAAAGACATCTTTATGAAACGTGCAACAGTATTCAACACGATGCGCGATTTTATGAACTCACACGGATATGTAGAGGTAGATACCCCCGTATTGCAAGCCATTCCCGGTGGTGCAGCAGCACGTCCTTTCATCACACACCACAATGCACTCGACATTCCGCTATATCTTCGCATTGCCAATGAGCTATATCTCAAACGCCTCATCGTAGGTGGTTTTGAGGGCGTTTATGAGTTCTCACGCAACTTCCGCAACGAAGGTATGGACCGCACACACAACCCCGAATTTACTTGTATGGAGTTGTACGTGTCGTACAAAGACTACAATTGGCTTATGAGCTTCACAGAAGAGATGCTCGAAAAGATATGTATCGCCGTAAACGGCACAACCGAAGTGACCATCGGCGACAATCAAGTAAGCTTCAAAGCACCCTACCGCCGCGTAACGATGATCGATGCCATCAAAGAACACACCGGCGTTGATATTACCGGTATGGGCGAAGATGAGTTGCGTGACGTGTGCCGTCAATTGGGCATCGAGACCGACGAAACAATGGGCAAAGGCAAACTCATTGACGAAATCTTTGGTGAGAAATGCGAAGGCAACTACATACAACCCACCTTTATCACCGACTATCCCATCGAGATGTCGCCCCTTACCAAGCGTCACCGCAACAACCCCGACTTGACCGAGCGTTTCGAGTTGATGGTAAATGGTAAAGAGCTGGCCAATGCCTACTCTGAGTTGAACGACCCCGTTGACCAACGCGAGCGTTTTATGTATCAGTTGAGCCTCTCGGAAAAGGGTGATGACGAAGCAATGTATATCGACCAAGACTTCTTGCGCGCACTCGAATATGGTATGCCCCCCACTGCCGGTATCGGTATCGGTATAGACCGTTTGGTTATATTTATGACCAACCAATCGACCATACAAGAGGTGTTGCTCTTCCCGCAAATGCGCCCTGAGAAAGTTCAAAAACGCGATAACGAAGCAGCATATACCGCCATTGGTGTACCGGCCGAATGGGTAGCCCCCATACAAAAGGCAGGCTATCTGACAGTAGCCGACATGGCCGAGGTAAACCCCGCCAAACTCCATCAAGAGATATGCGGTGTAAATAAAAAATACAAACTCAATTTGACGAATCCCTCTGTCGATAACGTTACAGAGTGGATAGCTCACTTACAAAAATAACGACTATGCAATCAACCGGTAAAATAGCCATTATGGGAGGTGGTAGCTGGGCTACTGCCTTGGCCAAATTGGTACTCAACAACGAGCAAAAAATATTGTGGTATATGCGTCGTGATGACCGTATAGCCGATTTCATCAGAGATGGTCATAATCCGGCATACCTCTCAGACGTAGCATTCGACCCAAGCCGTATCGAATTCAGCTCAGACATTAACTATGTTGCAAACGAAGCCGATACAATCGTTTTGGCTACTCCTTCGCCCTATCTCAAATCGCACCTTGAGAAACTTACCGCCGACATTAGCAACAAATTTATTGTAACAGCAATCAAAGGTATCGTTCCCGACGAGAACCTCATTGTTACCGACTACTTCAAGCAAGCCTACGGCGTTGATGGCCGTAATATGGCCGTAATAGGTGGCCCCTGCCACGCCGAAGAGGTGGCTTTGGAACGTCTGTCGTACCTCACCGTAGGTTGTCAAGACATTGAGCGTGCACGCAGTTTTGCCAAGGCTCTCTCTTGCGACAAATTGCGCACCATCGTATCTTCGGATGTGGATGGTATTGAATACTGTGCAGTACTCAAGAACGTATATGCCATTGCATCGGGTGTATGTCAAGGATTCCGTTGCGGCGATAACTTCCAAGCAATGCTTGTATCAAATGCTCTCAAAGAGATGTCTCACTTCTTGCAAGCAGCCTCTCCCGAGATTGTGCGCGATATGAGCGACTCGGTATATTTGGGCGATTTGCTTGTTACAGCCTACTCACGTTTCAGCCGCAACCACAACTTCGGCACAATGATTGGTCGTGGTTACTCGGTAAAGGCGGCCCAAGTAGAGATGGATATGATTGCCGAGGGTTACTATGGTACCAAATGTATGCACGAGGTAAACACTCGCTACGAAGTTCCTATGCCCATTCTCGATTGTATGTATGAGATTCTATACAAACGCACATCGGTAAAAAAAGCCATCGCTCGTATGGCCGACACCTTCTTATAAAATTAAAACAAAAAAGGAATATTCTTCAATAGAGTAAAAATGGAAAAAAAGATTAATCTGATTATAGACAAGGCTCTCGGAGCCGTAAGCCGCGAAGATGTTATGGCCCTCGAAGGTAAAGCACTCAGCGGAATAGAACAATTGCACAAAGGCACAGGTCTTGGCAACGATTTTCTCGGATGGCTCAACTTGCCTGCCGAAATAACCGAAGAGCATTTGCAAGATGTAGAAAATGCAGCACGCCAATTGCAATCGAAATGCGAGATTGTAGTAGTGATAGGTATTGGTGGCAGTTACCTCGGCGCTAAAGCTGTTATTGAGGCTCTCTCTAACAGTTTCGAGCAACTCCGTAGCACACACAACGCACCCATCGTACTCTTTGCCGGCCAAAACATTGGCGAAGACTACCTTTATGAGTTGCAAGAACTGCTTGCCACACGCCAATTTGGTATCGTAGTTATCTCTAAGTCGGGTACAACCACCGAGCCGGCTATCGCCTTCCGCTTGCTCAAGGAACAACTCGAAAAACAAGTTGGCAAAGAAGAGGCCAGACAACGCATCGTAGCGGTTACCGATGCTGCTCGTGGCGCATTGCGCAAATTGGCCGACACCGAAGGTTACAAGACCTTTGTTATCGAAGATAACGTAGGTGGTCGTTTCTCGGTACTCTCGCCGGTAGGTTTGCTACCCATAGCCATCGCCGGATTTGACATTCGTGCTCTTGTAGCCGGTGCAGTAGAGATGCAAAAGGCTTGTGACGAAAACGTTCCTTTTGCCGAGAACCCCGCAGCCATCTATGCCGCAACCCGCAATGCCTTGTATCAATCGGGCAAGAAGATAGAAATACTTGCCAACTTCAACCCCAAATTGCACTTCCTTGCCGAGTGGTGGAAACAACTCTATGGCGAAAGCGAAGGAAAAGACCACCTCGGTATTTTCCCCGCCTCGGTTGACTTCACAACCGACCTCCACTCAATGGGACAATGGATTCAAGATGGTGAGCGTACTATTTTCGAGACTGTTCTCTCAGTAGGTTCAATGCACCACAAAGTGGTTATTCCCGCCGATAAAGACAACCTTGACGGTCTTAACTTCTTGGCAGGAAAGCGTGTTGACGAAGTAAACCAAATGGCCGAATTGGGTACTCAAATAGCTCACGTTGATGGTGGTGTACCCAACATCAAGATTGAGATACCTGCCCTCACCGAGCGTTACTTGGGCCAACTCATATACTTCTTTGAGAAAGCCTGCGGTATAAGTGGATATATCTTGGGAGTGAACCCCTTCAACCAACCCGGTGTAGAAGACTACAAGCGCAATATGTTTGCCTTGCTCGACAAGCCCGGCTATGAAGAGGAGAGCAAAGCCATCCGCGAGAGATTGTAATAGAAAATAAGAACGATAGTTATAACGATATGCATCCGATGGGTGCATATCGTTTTTTTACAATACACACAATATACAAGATAGCTATATTCAGAAAAAATAAGTTTACTTATTTTGTTCTCCCCATGCTTATAGCTATCTTTGCATACAAACAATAAGTTCATAAAATATGGATTCACTATACCCCAAACTCATTACCGATGCACTGTCGCAAGTGCGTTATCCCGGCAACGGCAAAAGCCTTGTCGAGAACGATATGATAGAGGATGATATCCGCATCGACGGCCGCAAGGTAAGTTTTACACTTATCTTTGAGAAAGAGAACGATCCTTTTATTCGCTCTGTAGTAAAAGCCGCCGAAGCCGCTATCCTCACCTTCGTTGCCCCCGATGTAGAGATACAAGGCAACATAGGCGTAAAATTCCGCGTTGCAGCACGTCCCACACGCGAAAATCCGTTACCCAACGTCAAGAATATCATTGCCGTATCATCGGGCAAAGGTGGCGTAGGCAAATCGACTGTAGCATCCAACTTGGCCGTAGCGCTGGCTATGTCGGGCTATAAGGTTGGCTTGTTGGATGCCGATATTTTTGGTCCTTCGGCTCCCAAAATGTTCAATATAGAAGACGAGAAAGTATATGCCGAACAACGTGACGGACACAGCTACATCATCCCCATTGAAAAATATGGTGTCAAGGTACTGTCCATAGGTTTCTTTGTCAACAAAGAGGATGCTGTATTGTGGCGTGGCGGTATGGCCAGCAATGCCCTCAAGCAACTCATTACCGATGCAGCATGGGATGAGCTCGACTACTTTGTACTCGACCTACCTCCCGGTACAAGCGATATACACCTCACCCTGGTGCAAACATTGGGCATCACCGGTGCGATTGTAGTAACAACTCCGCAAGAAGTAGCCCTTGCCGATGCTCGCAAAGGTATCAGTATGTTTATGGGCGACAAGGTAAACGTACCCATCCTGGGATTGGTAGAGAATATGAGCTGGTTTACACCCGCCGAACTTCCCAACAACCGCTACTACATCTTCGGTCGCGAAGGCGGTAAACGTCTTGCCGAGGAGTTGGGCGTAACACTGTTGGGCCAAATACCTTTGGTACAAAGTATTTGCGATGGTGGCGATGCAGGTCATCCTGTAGCCCTTGACGACACTGCTTCGGGCTTGGCATTCCGCCTGTTGGCTACCGAAGTCATCAACGCCGTAGAACGCCGCAACAACACACAACCTGCTACTCAGAAAGTAGAACTGAACCATTAATTTGCACCGATATATACTATAAAAAATGCCCCTGTTGGGGCATTTTTTATATAGTGAAGGGAATTACCTATCGATTATTTAAAGCCTTGAGAGGCAATAAAATCGGCCCAGATGCGCGAGAAGTGTTCATTATCCTTACGTGTGTAGCGCACATCGGTAAATACTTGCGCCAAAGTCTCTTTGCCATTCTCCTCAACAAATCGGCGATTGACAGGCAACGCCTCTTTGGCAGCATAGAGCGATTGTATGCGTTCGCTTGAGTAATCTTGATACTGTTCACGATGTATGCAGGCCTCAATGGGCAGACGTTCTACCTGCTCGGGCATACCATCGGGAAAACCAACAGTAAGCGTGGTCACAGGCACTACCAAGCGAGGGAGATGGAGAATTTCGGCTATTTGAGGTGCATTATAGGTAGTAGTACCCAAATAACAACAGCCCAAACCTCGAGCCTCGGCAGCTGTATTGAACTGCTGCGCAACCAATAGGGTATCAATCATTGCTGTCGTAAAAGATGCATAGTTGTCGTATCCGGGCTGCGCATGGCTGGCTTCACACCACTTTACAAAACGATTGAAATCGGCACAAAACGTAAGCACAACGGGAGCCGCTTTGACAGTGGGCTGATTGAAGTGCGTAGGAGCCAAACGGCTCTTCATCTCATCGCTTCGCGTAACAACCACACTATATAGTTGCATACCACCTGTCGTGGGCGCACGAAAGGCAACTTCAAGCAATTCATTGAGCAACTCATCACTCACCGGTGCATCACTGTATCGTCTGATGGTGCGGCGGTTGCGCAGTAATTCCAATGTATTCATATCTGTATGTATTATATTGAAGTAATGATAATGGGTGGATACAAAAAAAGCTGTCGTTAAAGACAGCTCTCTTTGTGGGCGAAGATGGATTCGAACCACCGAAGGTAAAAACCAGCAGATTTACAGTCTGCCCCATTTGGCCACTCTGGTATTCGCCCCCTTTTGCGAGTGCAAAGATAAGAAGAATTATCGCAATTATGCAAGTTTAATAGCACTTTTTTTCATAATATTTTTTCATTATATCACAAAACAGGCGCTATTAAACTATTTATCAGCACCTTACAATAAACTTTTTTCTTTACCATCGAGAGTCATAGCCTTCAGCGCAGTCATCTTCAATGCGGTTGCTGCGCATTCGCTACCTTTGTTACCCACTTTGCCACCGGCTCGGTCGAGGGCTTGCTCCATTGTATTGGTTGTGATAACACCGAAAATTACAGGTATTCTTTCGGCACGAATCAAATTGAGCTCTGTGACACCTTGTGTAACACTATCACACACATAATCGAAGTGAGGGGTATCACCGCGCACAACACAACCCAGCACAATAACAGCATCGGGCGAGAGTCTTTCCATCATACACTTGGCACCATAGGTAAGTTCCACTGTACCGGGTACGCGACTCACATAAATATTCTCGGCAGCTACACCATATTGCAACAGCGTCTTTATAGCTCCGTCCAACAAAGGTGCAATAACGTTG
>JAFZDG010000351.1 GCA_017561285.1 Bacteroidaceae bacterium | reverse complement strand
GTTTTGGGCTTCTAAATACAAAGATAAAATGCTTGCCATCCTATCTCTGTTACACTATTGGGAATATCTATACTTGCAAGAGAGGTGCAACCTTCAAAAGCATGATAGCCTATCTTTTTTACACTATTAGGAATATCTATGCTTGTAAGCGAAGTGCAATCTTCAAATGCACCACCAGCTATCTCTATTACACCATCTGGTACAATAACCGATGTGATACTTTTATCTCTGACGCCTTTGAGTACTTTTCCATCAGGGCTTAATATAAGGGCGTTATCCATAGCATTGTGAAGTTGAAAATTTAAGACAAATTTAGATAGGATATTTCCTTTTTGCAAATTTAAGATGGTAAAATCAATCCACGATATTACGATACTCCAAGCCTTATGGAATAAACATATACCTTTGCGACTCAATTACCGCACACACTTATACACTAAGTGATTGATTATCATAAATGAGGAGACAATCATTTTTTTTTGCATTTATCGCAACTCTCTATTTCCATTTACACATCGCTATAAGTTAAGCTATTAACACGCTTATTTATGCTTTTCATAAACTTTTTATGACATCTGCGTGTTGTAAAAATAAAAAAACTATGAAAAGACATATCCTTTCGATTGCAGCCCTACTCATAGTGTGTATTGGCTACTTGTCGTGCAACAAACACGATAACATCTATTTTGCCGACCTTCCATCGACAGCACAAGCTTTTCTGCAAAAGTATTTTCCCGACAACTTGGTAGCATCGGCCGAACGGCACAGCGATGAGCCATGCTTTGAGGTTACGCTCGACAATGGCTTCGAGATAGACTTTTATAGCGATGGACGTTGGCAAGAGATAGAGAGCCACCATGCCATCCTACCGGCCGAGCTGGTGCAAGGTGTACTACCCGAGAAGATTCGCAGCTACCTCGAAGAGAACTATCCATTGGCCGCTATTAGCTCTATCGAACGCTCTTCGGTGGGATATGCCATAGAGCTTGATGTAACACCTACTACCTATATATTTTTCGACCTCGAAGGCAATGTTGCAGCCTACGAAGAACATTAAAAGCCACATTCTTAGCAAACGACAACGAGGCTGCTTCGCACAAGGAAGCAACCTCGCTGTTGTTATATCGTAAAACGCCTTACTTGCGCTCGTAAGTAACAAACGAATAGTCGTATGGATGACGTTCATCGGCCTGATGTTCCTCGCGCTCTATTTCGCGCCACTCTTCGTAGTTGATAGCCGGAAAGAATGTATCGGCATCGGCAAACTCATGATGGATGTGTGTGATGTAGAGTCGGTCGGCACGACCAAGTGTCTGCTCATAGAGTGTTCCGCCACCTATTACAAACAGCTCTTTATCGGCACTATCGGCCAACACCTCTTCGATGGAGTGTGCTATGACGGTGTTTTCCCACGCGGCATCGGCCTGACGTGTTATCACCACATTGGTGCGTCCGGGCAATGCTCCTTTGGGCAACGACTCGAAGGTACGCCGTCCCATTACGATGGTATGTCCCAATGTGATTGCTTTGAAACGTTTCAGGTCGTTGGGCAAGTGACACAAAAGATCTTGCTGCTTGCCAATAGCTCCGTTGGCGGCAACGGCTACAATAAGCGATATCATAATTTATATAGGCTTTATACGGCTACGACACCGGCAATGTGTGGATGGGGATCGTAGTCGGTGAGTTGAAAATCGGTGTATTTAAAATCGAAAATAGACTCTACTTCGGGGTTGATAATCATACGGGGCAATGCGCGCGGCGCACGTGATAGTTGCTCTCGAACTTGCTCAAGATGATTGGTATAGATGTGTGCATCGCCCAGTGTGTGTACAAAATCGCCGGCCTTGAGACCTGTCACTTGCGCCATCATTTGCAACAAAAGGGCATACGATGCAATATTGAAGGGTACACCCAAGAAGATGTCGGCACTGCGTTGGTATAGCTGCAAGCTCAGTCGGCCATCGGCCACATAAAACTGGAAGAATGCGTGGCAAGGGGGCAATTTCATCGTAGGCAAATCGGCTACATTCCACGCATTGACAATGATGCGGCGTGAATCGGGATTATTTTTAATGGTATCTACCACCTCTTGTATCTGGTCTATATGTCCGCCATTGTAGTCGGGCCACGAGCGCCACTGGTAGCCATAGATATGCCCCAAATCGCCATTTTCATCGGCCCACTCATTCCATATGCGCACCCCGTTGTCTTGCAGATATTTAACATTGGTGTCGCCTGCCAAGAACCACAACAACTCGTGTATAATAGACTTCAAGTGCAACTTTTTGGTTGTGAGCAAGGGGAAACCTTCCTCCAAGTTAAAACGCATTTGATAACCAAAGGTACTGATAGTACCCGTTCCGGTACGGTCGTCTTTGCGTGTACCATTGTCGAGAACGTGTTGCAAGAGGTCGAGATATTGTTTCATAGTGGCATATTTATGGCAATGATGACAAAGGTAGTGAATTTATTCCGATAATGATTGCGACAAAAAGATTTAATTGATGGCTTGTTGAGCAATCATTTGGGTATAGTCGCTCCACTCGGCATCGGCAGTAGCTCCTATGCGTATGGGCAAATGCGACAAGCGACTCAACAACGGTTCTATCGTGGCCGAGAACTCCTCCACTCCGGTTGCGTAGAACACATACAACACTTGTTGTGCGCCGGTATGTATAGCCGCGAGTACCGCTGCCGAGCTACGCTCAAGCGCATCGGTCATAATGTTCATCACGCCATCTATCACTTCGGCTTCGGTATCGGTAGGCATACCTTTATCATCGCCTTTGAGTTGCCATTGCACCTCTATACGCAT
>JAFZDG010000350.1 GCA_017561285.1 Bacteroidaceae bacterium | reverse complement strand
GGACATTGCTTGCATGGTGGCCCTAATGGATTTCAAACCCAAGTGTTCGATGTAGAATCGATAACCGATAGCACTATTGTTATGACCTACCGGGCTGCCGATGGCGAAGAGGGATTTCCCGGCAACTTGTTGTGTCGTGTATCCTATACGCTTACGCACGACAATGCGATAGCCATAAAATATAGCGCTACAACCGATAAAACCACGATTGTAAATTTGGCCAACCACGCCTATTTCAATCTTGATGGTGATGCCTCGCACAGCAATGCCGAATATCTTTTCTATATTAATGCATCGGGTTATACACCTGTCGATTCGACATTGATGACCAGCGGCGAAATAGCGGCAGTTGAGGGTACGCCTATGGATTTCCGCACCCCCATTGCTGTGGGAGCACGTATAGACGATGATCACGAACAACTGCGCTATGGTATGGGATATGACCATAATTGGGTGCTTGACACCGAGGGCGATATGTCGCAAGTTGCTGCACGTCTTGTATCGCCTGCAACGGGTATTGTTTTGGAGGTATTTACCGACCAACCCGGCTTGCAGGTCTATTCGGGCAATTTCCTCAATGGTACCATTGTGGGCAAGGGTGGTGTGCCTTGCAATTATCGCTCGGCCGTAGTATTGGAGACACAAAAGTATCCTAATAGTCCCAACTATCCACATTGGCCATCGCCTGTATTGCGTGCCGGTGAAACTTATGAAGCAGCTTGTGTTTACAAATTCTCTGTCGAGAAGTAAATGGTATTATTATAAATATGTATAAACAAAAAAAGCGGCATCGGCCGCTTTTTTGTTTTGTAAGATTTGTTTAGTTGGCTTTTTTCTTGTGGGTAAAGAAACGAATCATAAAGAAAAGAGCAACCAGCGCCAGTACTGCCCAAATAGCTATTTTAATGTAGTGGCTAAACTCGTTGACTGTGGCATTGAGTTGTTCAGGCGATACAATTGTGCGAAGACTGTAGCCAATGATAGCCAGTACTGCATTCCATGTACCGGCACCAATAGTAGTGAAGAGTATAAATTTGCCAAAGTTCATACGAGCCAATCCTGCAGGGATGGATATGAGCTGACGCACTCCGGGTACAAGGCGACCAATGAGGGTAGATACCACTCCATGTTTGTTGAAGAAAGCCTCGGCATGGGCTATCTTCTCGGAGCTGAGCAGGCACATATGACCTATGCGACTATCGGCAAATTTATATACAATAGGGCGACCAATCCATTGCGCCAGTAAATAATTGATTATTGCACCCAAATCGGCACCGATAGTGGCACAAATAATGACCATTGCAAGGCTTACCTCGCCGAAATAGGCTGCAGGAGGTACTACTATCTCCGATGGAAAGGGGATAAACGAACTTTCTATGGTCATCAGCAGAATGATGGTCCATTCATTAAGGTTGTCTATACACCATTGTATAAAGGGTAATGATTCCATATATAAGGCATTTTATAAATTAGGCTGCAAAGGTACAATAATAAGTTAATATCTATAGGGTTATTATGATTTTATAACAAAGAGGCGCAGTGATGTATGTTTCATTGCGCCTCTTTGTTATTGGTCTTTTATTCGGTGTATTTCTTATTCTCTGTAATACACACGCTTCACGCGGCTCGATATGGAGGTCAATATCTCATACGGTATGGTGTCGAGTCGTTGTGCAATCTCTTGCACCGGTATATGCTCGCCAAATATCTCTACGCGGTCGCCTTCGTTGCACGGAATGTCAGTAACATCTATCATACATATATCCATACATACATTGCCCACAATGGGTGCGCGGTGGCCGTTAACAAGTACCTCTCCGCGTCTGTTGCCCAGTCTGCGATCGAACCCATCGGCATATCCTATGGGTATGGCTGCGATGCGCGATGGGCGGGTGAGCACACCGTTACGGCCATAACCTATTGTGTCGCCGGCCTCATATTCGTGTATTTGTAATATGGTTGTTTTAAGGGTGCTTACCGGTCGCAGTATTTGTTGACATGCTATTGGCGATACACCATACAGACCTATACCGAGGCGTACCATATCCATTTGGTGCTCGGTAAAGCGGCTGATACCGGCTGTATTGAGCGCATGGCGCAGTACTTTGTGTTTCGATGCACTCTGTATGCGATCGGCACATCGGGTGAAGGTGGCTATTTGTTGTTGGGTATAGTTGTCGTGAGCCTCTTCGTCACTACCGGCCAAATGGGTAAATACCGATCGTGCCATCAGTACGATCTGAGATTGCATAATACCGGCCAACTCATCTATTTGATTCTCGGTAAATCCGAGTCGGTGCATACCCGAGTCGATTTTGATATGAATGGGGTAGCCCGATACGCCCAATTTTTCGCCTTCGGCAAGTAGTGCGTTGAGTAGGTTGAAGCTATAAATCTCCGGCTCAAGACGATAGCTGAATAATGTGCGGAAACTGCTTATCTCGGGGTTCATCACAATAATGGGCATTGTGATGCCGGCTTTGCGCAGCTCGGCTCCTTCATCGGCTACGGCAACGGCTAAGTAGTCAACGCCATGTTCTTGCAGTGTCTTGGCTATCTCATACGAACCTGCACCGTAGCCAAATGCTTTCACCATACACACAACTTTGGTTTCGGGGTGCAATAGGCTGCGGTAGCTGTTAAGGTTGTTTACAAGAGCATCGAGGTTGACCTCCAGAATGGTTTCGTGTTGTTTTAGCTCCAATGCCTCCGAGATAAGTTCGAAATGGAAGTCACGTGCGCCCTTGATAAGTATTAGCTCGTTGTGGAACATATTGGGGGTAAGGGCTTCGTTAAATTCCCGAGTACTGTTGTAGAACTCTTTTTCGATATCAAAGAGGTATGCGTTGTCCGAGATGATGGGGCCAATACCTATAAGGCGTTCTATGCCTTTGCGTTTGAGCAAATCTGATACCTTGCGGTAGAGGGCTGCCGGTGGCAATCCGGTTTGAAATATATCGGAAAGGATGAGGGTACGTTTCATATTGCCTGTGGCAGCGCGGCGGGCCTGAAAGTCGAGTGCGATAGTCAACGAATCCATATCGCTGTTGTAACTGTCGTTGATTATCAAGCAGTTGTTGTTTCCTTCTTTCACCTCCATACGCATAGCCAATGGCTCGAGTTTCTGCATACGCTCACTTATTACATCGTGTTTGCGGTTGAGGTATAGCATAATAGCCAGACAGTGTATGGCATTTTGTATCGATGCATCATCGGTGTAAGGAATCGTAATCTCAAGCGGATATTGCAAGTAGGTGTAGCGTATAGTTGTAGTGTTGTTACCTTTCTCTATAGTCGAGATATACAACGGTTTGTCGCGGTCTTTGCGCGACCAGGCTATTTCGTATGCACCCAAGCATCGCTTTTCTATGCAGTCGCGAATGATTTCGTTATCACCATCATAAATAATGCAATCGCAACCTTGTAGCAGCGTAAGTTTCTCTAAGCATTTTTGTTGTACCGAGGCAAAACCCTCTTGGTGCGCATCGCCAATGTTGGTAATCAGTCCGATAGTGGGATGTATTATCTCTTCGAGACGGTGCATCTCATCGGGGCGTGATATGCCGGCCTCAAAGAGTGCCAGTTCGGTTTTTTCGTTCATTTGCCACACCGAAAGGGGAACTCCGGTCTGTGAGTTGTAGCTGCGGGGAGAGCGTACAATGTTGTAGTCGTCTTGCAATAGTTGGTGTAACCACTCTTTCACCGATGTCTTACCGTTACTGCCGGTGATGCCGATGACCGGTATGTCAAATTGTCGACGATGGTAGGCGGCAAGCATTTGCATAGCAGCCAGTGTATTGGTTACTTGCAAGAAATTGGCCTCCGGCATTTCGTTGGCTTCGGCTGGTTTGTAATTGATGACAAAGTTGCGTACACCTTTGTCATACAACTCTTTGATATATCGATGTCCATCGTTTCGTTCGGTTACGAGGGCGAAGAATATACTCTCTTCGGGAAACGTCAGCGAACGGCTGTCGGTGAGTAGTACCGATAGCTGGCAATCGGTGTATATGTTGCACGTTGCCTTGATGATTGTTGCAATTTGCGAAGTTGTATAATTCATCTTATAGTGATATTTGTTGTTTCATTTTCTCTATTTCCTTGTGGTAGTCTATGCCTTTGTTGGCCTCTTCTGTTTGCTGCATTTGCGCTATAAGTTTGAGCACAAACTGTTGGTAAGCATCGTTGTCTGTACCGTTGAGGGGGCGGTGGTGTATGCTGCGATCTATTTTCAGGCAGCGTTCGGCAAGGTTACGAGTTTCGTCAGTAAAGTAGGTGTCGGCAAGTCGCTCGCAGATGTATGCTACGGCTTGTTGCGAAGGGTGCGCCATATCATCAGCATAGAAACGGTAATCGCGTAACTCATCGAGTACAATCTCGTAGGCCGGAAAATAGTGGCAGAAGTCGGTATAGATGCGGCACAGTTGGTCGGTTGCGAGTAGCAGTGTCGATTTGCTTAGTTGGTTGTTGTGTGCGCCATCGCTCATATGGCGTATGGGGCTTACTGTGAATATTATTTCGCATTGTGGAGCATAGCTTTTGAGCCTTTTTAGCAGCTCTTGCCAGCGTACCACTATCTCTTCTACTTGCAGGCGTGTGCGGTCAAAGAGTTGTGCCGGTTGCTTGTGGCAGTTGGCTACCGTTTCGCCGCTGTTTCTCAATCTATATGCGTAGGCTGTACCAAATGTGATGATGAGACGTTGACAACGTTTCAGCATTGTCGCAGCCCTCTCATAGCTACTATTGATGCTTTGCAAAGTAGTCTCGGCCGATGTGCTTGAAAATTTACCATGGTGATGGTATGAATACCATATATCACCACTCCTTTGCAGCTCATTTATGTTGTATGATTGTCCGCTCATAAGGCGGTCGAGTGCCATTGCTATCGACTCGGGGTTGTATAATGTGCCAAAAGGGTTTATCTCTATGTCGAATTTCGCCTTTTGTAGATATTCGCCAACATTGTCGGCGAAGCACGAACCAATAAACAGCATTGGGCTACCGTGCTGTAGATAGCCTTTTTTCTCTTCAATAGCTATGGGTGTGCTCCATTTCATATTTGCTCATTTTACATCTTCAAATGTAGTCAATTTTTGCGAAAAAAAAGTGTTAAACAATTCTATTTTAAAGCAATAAATTTAAGTGGTAAAATAAATGGTAAAAATACCATAAAAATATTTGGTAAAACTACCATTCTTGTATTATCTTTGCCCTGTCGCATAGCGATAGTAACAATGTTTGTGTAATAATGATTAAGTGTAATAAGTATGAAAATGTATTTTCGTGATGACTTTGAACGTGACTTTGTATGTGCCTACGAAAAGGTTGTGAAGGAGCAAGGGCGTAAGGCACTTTATATGTCGCCCAAAGAGTTGGTTGGGCTGACGGTCAATAGCCCGGCTCCTAAGTTTTATATTACTTACGAAATGGCTCGGCGCAATGTGAGTGCCCTGCTGCGAGGGCAACCTGTCGATTGTCACAATGAGCTGAAAATGCGGATGTATGCCGATATAGCCCGCCTTACCATCGACTACCAACGTAGGCATAAAAGATATGCCGATGACTTCAATGGGGCGTTGATGGCAGTATTATCGGAGTTCCCTGCGCCTCGATTTTATATCAGTGAGAAGAGTGCCTATAATATGTTGTGCGCAATGCGTCGCCAACGACAAAGAAGATGTTGTAAAACCCTTATTAACAATATGAATGATGGAAAATAAAAAAGATTCGAATTACGAAGAGGTTACTTACTCTTTTACCTATCAGAGCATTGAAGATGTGCTTACTGCCGAGAGTTCCTATATAGCCCGTTCGCTCTATGATGTCGCTGTAGAAAAGCCTATGGTTACATCGTTTATTTTGGCCGAAGATGATAAGCATTTTATTGCCACATATATTACAAAAGCTTTTGTTGATATAGTATCGCGTTTGTCGGCCTATGCGGTTGATGGCACGCAATATGATGACGAACCGTATGTAATTGTTCTTAAGTTGCCGGTGGGGCGTAAAAAAGGTGTCGATTCGCTCATCATGCACGAGTTGCAGCGAGCTGTGGTGGCATATATTCTTTGGCATTGGTATGAGAACCGCTTGCCCGATGTAGCTATGCGACAGCATCAGATTTATGATGCTTCGGTTGCAATGGCATTACACGATGTTTACCTCGCCTGTGGCGGTATGCGTCGCCGAGGTAGTTATTTCTAATGCTGGAGAGGATGCAGATTCTGATGCGATTTTTATAGCCAAGGTCTGCGATGCAGATAGCTGTAGATGGGGCGGGGCAGCATACCTACCAGTATGGGGCGCAGTAGTTTTATATAATGCCAAATAGGGAGTCTCAAGGCTCTGAATGCCTGATAGTAGGTATATACCTCGTTGCGGCGGTTTCTCCAGGTGCGGCGGGCAAATGAGTTGGCATCATCGCGGTAGCGAAGGAGTGGTTCTTGCAGGTTGTAGCCTCTGTATCCGCAAGCATATAAGCGGGCCAACAGGTAATAGTCCTCCACGCGGTGCATAAAGCGATGGCTTTGGTACAATCCTATCTCCATTAGGGCTTTGCGGCGTATCATACAGCAAGGATGGGCATGGGTAATGCCATAAGTGAAGTCGGTAGGTCGAGGGCGTTCTTTGTAACGTAAAGTCATAAAGTCGCCCTTCTCATTGAAGTGTATCAATGCTGCTCCAACAATGGTGTATTGTGGATTGTTGCGAAGAATATCTACCTCCTTTTCGAGCCGGGTGGGAAGTGCTATGTCGTCGCTATCCATAATGGCAATATACTCGCCGCAAGCCTCTTCGATACATCTGTTGAGCACCATATTGCAACCGGCATTATGGTCGTTGCGCAGTACGGTTATGCGCTTGTCGAGTTGTGCCAAGCGACAGGCTTGTTGGTAGCTGTCATCGGTCGATGCATCATCGCATATAATCAGTTCCCAGTCGGTATAGGTTTGCGACACGATAGACTCAACAGCCTTTGCTAAGGTTGTTGAGTTATTGTACACGCCCATTACCACCGATACGGTGGGTGTGTTTGAGTCTCTTTTATCCTTTACCGAGTCGTACATATTTTTTTATTACTTGCCTTTCGTCTTTGTTTAGTACGCAGCAGTATATTGCTATGCTATACATTATAATATATGCACCCCCACTGCCTATGAGCCATATCCACGAGCTGGTGTGGATAATGTAGTGCTGCACTATATGACACAGTGTGACGCATACAGTCGTAACTCCTACCAGTTTGCCATATACCTGTTTGTAGTAGCAATACAATTGTAACGGTAGTTTCCGGCTATAGTAGAGGCCGTTGGCTATTGTGGCAACCAATGTGCCGCCGGCAATTGCGCATATCATACCCACTATACCCCAATGTCGCGCTGCAATATACGATGCTATTACGCCTGCAAAGATACATATAAAATTGATAACTGAAATTGTACGCACCATCCCTTTGGCTTCGAGTAGCGACGTTCCGTATTCTTGCGATAGCTGTATGGTCCACGATGCCATCATTACAAGGGCTATGGTATAGGCTTGTTCGTATCCCTCTCCGGCCCATAATTGTATAAATGTGTTGCCAAAGAGAGCAAATGTGCTCAAAATGGCTATCAGCGGTATGGCTATCAATCGGCCTATAAGCACCATATCGGCTGTAATATCACTACCGTTGGCATTGCCTGCCATCAGACGCGATGCACGAGGCAGTGTCATTCGGTTTATGGTTTCGGCCAGATAGCCATACATAGTGCCTATCATAATACCAATGCCCACCACACCTACGGTAGCTGCATCGAAGTGCGTACCGGCTATGATGGTTGCGGCACTCCATTGCAGTGCGCAAGT
Source organism: Bacteroidaceae bacterium (assembly GCA_017561285.1). GTDB lineage: Bacteria > Bacteroidota > Bacteroidia > Bacteroidales > Barnesiellaceae_A > Barnesiella_A. The sequence goes on along the minus strand of JAFZDG010000350.1, from coordinate 204 downwards.
GGTAGCATATAGGGCAATCCAACCGCTATATTGCAGTATCGGACGCAAGGGTAATGGTTGTGGGGCGTATAGGTTCTTGCGGACTACATGGCGGCGCACATATATGTAGGTAGCTATTACGATGGCTATATTCAATACCATCTCCAATGCGATGAGTGCAAGTGCTTTATATCCTACTGCAAGCAGTGACACGATGCATACAAT
>JAFZDG010000349.1 GCA_017561285.1 Bacteroidaceae bacterium | reverse complement strand
GCTACTATCAAGGGTATGGTATATTTGAACAACTCAAATGTGAAATTCAAAGGCTTTACATTTACCAACCCCGAGGCTAAATTGACTACTCCTTCTAAAGCCGGTGACTTGGTTGATCAAAAGGTAAATGGTATGAAGCCCGTAGTAGGTGTATATACAGCTACAACAGTTGCATTTGAAAATTGTGTATTCGATTTGTCAGGTGATGTTGTTTATGGTTTCTCTTCATACGCTTCAACCAATGCTACATTTGAGAACTGCTATTTCAACTGCTTCGAGAAACGTCCTATCGCTACAAATGGTGCAAACACAGTTGTAAACGGTTGTTCATTCGACAACCAATACCACTACTCATTGCGTTTGTTTGAGAATAACCAAGAGTTGCAAACAGTTGTTTATACCAACAATACTATCACCGGTAGCAACAGCAAGGGTGAGTTTGAAGGTATCAACATCAGCAAGAAGGGTGGCAACGCAGTTGTTCTTGGTAACTTTACTATCAAAGGCAACACAGATGGCTTGAAGTATCGTCACCACAAGAATGTAACTATGGATGCAAACTGTAAATATGACACAGACATTGTAAACTTTGCATTCGAGAGTGAGCAATAAGCTGCTTATAAACCAACTATAATAGGAGGCTGAGCATTGGCTCGGCCTCTTCTGTTTTGTATAGATGGCGTACAATACATTTTGTCGGGATAGGTTTTGTATTGCTATTTATATTACTATGATGCAGATGTAAAAATATCGCGCTATGGTATCTATATTATCGGCAGAAAAATCTATCTTTGTAGATTGATTTTGAACGACTAAATATGCTTACTCAGATATTACTCAGAGGTACTCGCGTACAATATAAGGTAACGGGCGAAGGCGCGCCGGTTATATTGTTGCATGGCTGGGGTTGCAACCTTGCTACGATGGCTTCGATAGAGGCTATCCTTACACCGCATTTCAAAGTATATACGATCGATTTTCCGGGCTTTGGAGGCAGCGAGATACCGGCCGAAGTGTGGGGTGTAGATGACTATACCCGTATGCTCGAAGAGTTTGTTTCGGAGTTGCATATAGAGCGTCCTATACTCATTGGTCACTCCTTTGGTGGTCGGGTATCTATCTTGTATGGCTCGCGCAATGAGGTGCGCAAGATTGTATTGGTCGATGCTGCAGGTGCCAAGCCTCGCCGTCCGTTGAAGTATTACTGCAAAGTTTACTCATATAAGTTGTATAAGAAATTCTTATACCTCACAATAGGCAAAGAGCGCGCCGAGGAGAAATTGGAGGCTCGTCGTCGTACAGCCGGCTCGGCCGACTATAATGCGCTGTCGGGTATGATGCGCCGCATATTTGTGAAGGTGGTAAATGAGTATCTCGAAGAGGTAATGCCCCGAATAAAATGTCCCGTACAGCTTATATGGGGTGCTAAGGACAAGGATACCAAGTTGCGAGAGGCCAAGGTTATGCTCAAGCGCATTCCCAATGCCCGCCTCGATGTGATAGAGGATGCCGGTCACTATTCGTTCTTAGACAATCCGTTCCGCTTCAGAGCTTTGCTCTCTGCTTTTTTGAAAGAAGATATTTACGGTAAATAACTATAAAAAAATGATAACACTCATCACGCAAATAGTATTAATCATCGCTCTTATTCTGTATGTAGGTGTGGCGTTGAAGTATGAGTTGCAAATGATGCAACAAAACAGCTATCGCAACAAACGTTACTGGAACTGGATGATGAAAAACGGCGACTCTTCATCGCCTCGCCGTCTCACACTCTATTTCTTTTTGCTGGTATCTTGTACTCGATTTACACCCGAGATTATACATCCTTTTATCGCTGTAATATTGGTCATATTTGCAGTGCGTGAGTTGCGCATGAAATACAAGAAGCCGGTGGTATTTACCCAACGTGCCACTCGCTTGTATATTGCCTCGTGGGTGGTTGTAGTATTGCACACGACCTTGTGGGCTGCCTTGACACAATTCGACTTAAGTGTCATACCTTTGCTCATGCTATGCGCAGCAGCCTTCTCGTGGGTAGTGATACTGTTGGCCAATGTGCTTATGCACCCTATAGAAATGCAAATCAATCGTGGTTTCTATAACGAGGCCAAAAAGATTCTCGAGGCAATGCCCAACCTGCGCATCATAGGTGTAACAGGCAGTTATGGTAAGACGAGTACCAAACATTATCTCTATCGCATCCTTAGCGAAAAGTACAATGTATTGATGACTCCCGGCAGTTATAATACGCCTATGGGAGTTATTCGCACCGTACGCGAGATGATGAAGCCCTATTACGATGTTTTTATTGTAGAGATGGGTGCCAAGCAGTTGGGTGACATAAAGGAGATATGCGATCTTGTATGCCCCACAATCGGTATTGTTACCGCTGTGGGTGAGCAGCACTTAGAGTCGTTCAAGTCTATCGAGAATGTGCAACGTACCAAGTTTGAGTTGGTAGATGCCTTGCCTGCCGATGGTCTGGCTGTGGTAAATAACGACTTTGAGTATATAGCCAACCGAGTGGTGAGCAACGTGCCCGTAAAACGTTATGCTCTTGCTCCCGGAGCCAATTATCATATAGAAGACGTGGAGTATGGCGAGGTAGAAACCCGCTTTGCTGTAGTAGGCGAGGGCCGTCGCATTGAGCTGGCTACCAAATTGGTGGGCGATTGCAACCTGTCGAACCTTATGGCATCGGTTATAGTAGCGTTGTATCTCGATGTACCCGAGAAGTCGATACGCTATGGTGTGAGTCAAATAGAGCAAGTAGAGCACCGATTGAATATGAAGCGTACCCCCGGAGGATTGTCTATTATAGACGATGCTTTCAACTCTAACCCCGATGGTGCTCGTATGGCACTCGATGTGCTTCAGCGCATCACAACCGGTAAACGCATCGTTATTACACCGGGTATGATAGAGTTGGGTGATAAACAAGTGGAGTATAACAAACGTTTGGGCCTGCAGATGGCTACAGCGGCCGACTATGTGATGGTAGTGGGTGTGTACAATCGCGATGCTATCTTGGCCGGACTTGCCGAGGGTGGTATGCCCGAAGAGAAGATTTTTGTGGCCGATAGCTTTGCCATAGCTCAAGCACGATTGGTGCAGATAGCTCGTGCCGGCGATGTGGTATTGTATGAAAACGACCTGCCCGACACATTCAAATAACAAAAAACAACCGACAATAGAAACCATAAATAATGAAAACAACCGTAGGAGTATTTTTCGGAGGTCGCTCGGTAGAGCACGAAATATCGGTGCTTACAGCACTCCAAGCTATGTATGCTTTTGACAGCAACAAATACAACATTGTGCCTGTATATATATCTAAAGAGGGCCGCTGGTATAGCGGAGAGGCATTGATGTCGGTATCGAACTTTCGTGATATGAATGCCCTCAAAGCGCAATGTGAAGAGGTATATATGAATCCGGAGTTTGGCGATTATAATCTCTATCGCCGCAAAAAGAAGTTCTTGGGTTCTCCTATCGTTACAACACTCGATGTTGTAGTGCCGGCTTTGCATGGTACCAATGGCGAGGATGGCGTTTTTCAAGGCTTGTTAGAAACAATTGGCATACCCTTTGCCGGTTGCAACACACTCTCGGCCGCCATTGGTATGGACAAGATTGTGATGAAGATGGTACTTGAGAGCTGCAATATACCCATTGTAGATTATGTGTGGTTTACCGACAAACAATGGTTTGCCGATCGCGACCGTTGGGCCGATGAGGTGGAACAAAAGATAGGTTATCCCGTAATTGTAAAGCCTGCCAATCTTGGATCGAGTGTGGGTATCTCTCGTGCCGACAACAGAGCCGAGTTGATGACCAAGGTAGATGAAGCCAGCCGCTACTCAACACGCTTGGTAGTGGAAGATTTGGTTGAAAACCTGAAAGAAATCAACTGCTCGGTATTGGGCGATTGCGATGACTATATGGCATCGGTATGCGAAGAGCCTATAAAGAGTGGTAAGATACTCTCGTATGAGGATAAATATATGGGAGGAAGCCAAGGAGAGAGTGGTATGCAGGCCAGCGAGAAACGTATCCCTGCCGACCTCACTCCCGAGCAAACTGCCCGAGTGCAATTCCTTGCCGGAGAGACTTTCCGCGTACTTTCGTGCCATGGTGTAGCTCGTGTCGATGTGATGATAGACGATAATACCGGTGATATTTATGTAAACGAAATCAATGCCATTCCCGGCTCATTGTCGTTCTACCTGTGGGAGGCTACCAAAGTGCCCTTTGATGAGTTGATGGATCGTATGGTACAACTCGCTCTCAAACGCAAACGTGAGGCTGCCAACAAAACCGTAAGCTATACACAAAACATCTTTGCCCTGGGTGGCGGTGGTGTAAAAGGTGCAAAAGGAGCCAAAGGTGCTAAGCTAAAATAATGCGACAGACTTACTACGTTATATAACAAAGGAGGTATTTCATTGGGTGTTGAAATACCTCCTTTTGTATAGTATGTAATGCTGTATATTACAAGCCAAAGGCTTCGCGTACGGCATCTACATAGTCGAGTTTTTCCCAAGTAAACAACTCTACTTCGCGTACGATAGGCTCGGCCAGATAGCGCGATGCAAATGTTTTGGTAACAGTGCGAGGGGTACGTCCCATATGACCATAAGAGGCTGTCTCTTCGTAAATGGGATTGCGCAATTTGAGACGCTCTTCGATAGCACGAGGGCGCATATCAAACAGTTTATCTACAATTGCAGCTATCTCGGCATCGCTTTGCGATACGTGCGACTTGCCATAAGTGTTTACATAGATGCTTACGGGGCGAGCCACACCGATGGCGTATGATACTTGTACCAATACTTCATCGGCTACGCCGGCGGCTACCAAGTTTTTAGCTATATGGCGTGCAGCGTATGCTGCCGAGCGGTCTACCTTCGAGGGATCTTTGCCCGAGAAAGCACCACCACCATGAGCACCCTTACCACCATAGGTATCTACGATAATCTTGCGGCCGGTAAGACCTGTATCGCCATGAGGACCACCAATAACAAACTTGCCTGTGGGGTTGACGTGAAGAATGAGGCGGTCATCGAACAGAACTTGTACTCGCTCGGGGAGCTGCGCTATTACGCGAGGCAACAATACGTCTTGTACATCGCGGCGTATGGTAGCCAACATTGCTTAATCGGCGCGATCTTGAGCCTCGGCTGTGTTGTCATCGGGGCATATAAACTCATCGTGTTGAGTTGAAATAACAATGGTGTGTATGCGAACAGGTTTGTGTTGCTCGTCATACTCAATGGTTACTTGCGACTTTGAGTCGGGACGCAAATAGGAGGTAACACGACCTTTGCGCAAGTAGGTCATTTGCTCTGCTTCGCGGCGTATCTTGGCCAATTCGAGCAAGAGGATGTGCGAAATTTCGAGCGAAAGTGGCATATAGTTGTCGGTCTCGTTGCAAGCATATCCAAACATCATACCTTGGTCGCCGGCACCTTGCTCCATAGGATCTTTGCGCTCAACGCCACGATTGATGTCGGCGCTTTGTTCATGTATGGCCGAGAAAATACCGCAAGAATCGCCATCAAATTTATAGGCACTCTTGTTGTAGCCTATGCGATTGATAACGCGGCGAGCAGTATCCATAAGATCAACGTAGGCCGATGATTTTACTTCGCCGGCAAGTACTACTTGACCGGTTGTAACCATTGTTTCGCAAGCCACCTTCGATGAGGCATCTTGTGCCAAAAATTCGTCCAGTATGGCATCTGACAGTTGGTCGGCTACTTTATCGGGATGTCCTTCCGATACCGACTCTGATGTAAATAAATAGTTCATAGTTATATCGTTTTATTTTATCTATTACAACAATATCGCAACAACGCACAGGTTGTTACTTCAATAAAAGTCGATGGGAGACTGCCGAAAAATCACACAAAGGGAGCCGTATAGAAACGACGTAAGCATAGAACAGTTTTAGCAATTTTTTTGTGTGGTTGCAAGCAGCCAAATCCTTCCACAATTATTTTGGGCACAAAGGTATAAATAATATATCGAATACGAAAGGGTTACCTCCAAAAAAGACTTAAAACTTTGGGTGTGCCATAAAAACAAAATAGGCTGTGCCGGACAGTTCCGGCACAGCCTATTTATATTGATTGTTCTCAATTATCAGAGTTGAGGACCGGCAGCTACAAGAGCCTTACCAGCTTCGTTACCTGTGAACTTGTTGAAGTTCTTGATGAAGCGACCGGCAAGGTCTTTGGCTTTCTCTTCCCACTCGCAAGCGCAAGCATAAGTATCGCGAGGATCGAGAATTGCGGGATCTACACCGGGCAACTCTGTGGGCACTGTGAATGAGAAGTAAGGAATTTGTTTGGTGGGAGCTTTGTCGATAGAACCATCGAGGATAGCATCGATGATACCACGAGTATCGCGGATAGAGATACGTTTACCTGTACCGTTCCAACCGGTGTTTACGAGGTAAGCCTTAGCGCCCGATTTTTCCATCTTCTTAACCAACTCCTCGGCATACTTAGTGGGGTGCAATGACAAGAATGCAGCACCGAAGCAAGCTGAGAATGTGGGTGTAGGCTCAGTGATACCACGCTCTGTACCGGCCAACTTAGCAGTGAAGCCCGAGAGGAAGTAGTATTTGGTTTGCTCTGCGTTCAAGATAGAAACGGGAGGCAATACACCGAATGCGTCGGCCGAAAGGAAGATTACGCTCTTAGCAGCGGGACCTTTTGATTGGGGACGTACGATGTTGTTGATGTGGAAGATGGGATATGAAACGCGAGTGTTCTCTGTAACCGACTTATCGCTGAAGTCGATCTTACCGTTGGCATCTACAGTTACGTTCTCGAGGAGAGCGTCGCGCTTGATAGCATTGTAGATGTCGGGTTCGTTCTCTTTGCTGAGGTTGATAACCTTGGCATAGCAACCACCTTCGAAGTTGAACACACCCTCGTCATCCCAACCATGCTCATCGTCACCAATGAGGAGACGTTTGGGATCGGTTGAGAGTGTAGTCTTACCTGTACCAGAAAGACCGAAGAAGATAGCAGTATTCTCGTTGTTCATATCGGTGTTGGCCGAGCAGTGCATTGAAGCCATACCGCGCAAGGGGAGGAGGTAGTTCATGATAGAGAACATACCTTTCTTCATCTCACCGCCATACCATGTGTTGATGATAACTTGCTCTTTGCTTGTGAGGTTAAATACAACGGCAGTTTCGCTGTTGAGGCCCAACTCTTTCCAGTTCTCAACTTTGGCTTTCGAAGCATTGTAAACAACGAAATCGGGTTCACCATAGTTGGCCAATTCCTCGGCTGTGGGACGGATGAACATGTTGGTTACAAAGTGTGCTTGCCAAGCTACCTCAACGATGAAACGCACTTTGAGGCGAGAGTTCTCGTTGGCACCGCAGAAAGTATCTACTACGTAGAGTTTCTTGTTTGACAACTCTTTGATAGCGAGGTCTTTCAATGCCGACCAAGTCTCTTGCGAAACGGGCTTGTTATCATTTTTATATTCTTCTGAGGTCCACCATACAGTATCTTTCGAAACCTCATCATATACGAAAAATTTATCTTTGGGCGAACGACCAGTATAGATACCTGTCATTACATTTACAGCACCCAATTCAGTTACTTGACCTACTTCATAGCCTTCAAGACCGGGAAGAGTCTCCTCGGCGTAGAGTTGATCATAAGAGGGATTGTGTAGTATTTCGGTTGTTCCGTTAATACCATACTTTGTCAAGTCTAATGTAGCCATTTTCTTTAATAAATCTTTTTGTTATTTAAACTAATCTTTCTTACCTAAAAGAGCCTTTTTTGAGGCAGTGCAAAAGTAATACAATTTCTGCAAGTAAACGATTTATAAAAGATTTATTTCCTCAATAGATGCTAAAATTTATAAATCGTAGCGCCGTTTGTAAAGTGAAGTTTACAAATTGCCCATCATTTGTAATATGAGCGTTTGGGACAAAAAATAAATCTACTTTTTTTGTTCTCGCCACGCTAATTATTACATTTGCACTATGAATATAACTTCAGTTGCAATTGTATTGTTCTCGCCCACCGGCACATCGCGCAGGGTGGCTATGGCGGTAGCCGATGGCTTGCGCCTTGAACAAAGGGTGGTAGATGCCACCTATACTACTCCGAGTTGTTGCACGTTCGATGCCCATACGCTTGTGATTGTTGCTGTTCCGGTATATGGTGGCAAGGTTGCTCCCATTGCTTTGCAGCGCCTTGATGCTATGCGTGGCAACAATACGCCTATTGTTCCTATCGTGGTGTATGGTAATCGCGATTATGAGGGTGCTGCGGCTCAACTTTATGACTTTGTGTGTAATCGTGGCTTTGTACCTGTTGCTGTTGGTGCTTTTGTGGGCGAACACTCATATAGTACATCGCAATATCCCATTGCCGTAGGTCGTCCCGATGCAGCCGATATGGCGTATGCTCGTTCGTGGGGTAAGGCTATAGGAGTGAAGCTTGAGGGGATGAAACAGCTCGAAGCCGTTGACATTGCTACACTTAAAGCTCCGCACAACTCGTTCATATCAAAGCTCCGTTTTATTTTATTTGTGCACAAGCAACGCCGTAAAAAAGTTGCTGTAAAGCCTCAGGTTGTTGTTGATGCCCAGAAGTGTAGGTTGTGTGGTAAGTGTGCGAAATTGTGTCCTACGGGTGCTATTGCTGCCGGCGACTGCCTTCACACCGATCATTCGCGTTGCATCAAGTGCTGTGCTTGCGTCAAGTGCTGTCCATCCAAAGCCCGCTCTCTCAAT
>JAFZDG010000348.1 GCA_017561285.1 Bacteroidaceae bacterium | reverse complement strand
CCTGATTGTCGGTGCTATCGTCGCTGGAATCCTTTTCCGGAGGAAATGAAAATGCTCAATTTAGACGTATTCTTGTTGCCTGTCTTCACGACGGTATGGATAACCATTAGGGTGAGGCGGGTGAGAATCGAACTCACTCTTGTGCGAATGTGATGCTGCTATTGTTACATCGCACTGTGCTGCCGATACACTACGGCCTCGTGAGATGGATTGGAGGTTCTTCACAGATGTATCCAATCCGAAGGATAGAATTACAATATAACATTTAAGTTATGGCTTGTCGGCTCTGTCGCAGATGTGACAAGTAGTGTCTATGTCATTTAAAGGTGATTATGAGTCTGTCTTAAGTGGTTTCCCTTCGGTGTAATTGGCGCAGATGCGCTTGCCGGTGTGAACCTTGTACTTGCTGAGGGTACAGCCCATCAGGTAATTGTCGATGGGTAGGCGACCGTTGGCGCACTCGGTACATCGAACAAGGGGTTGTTTATCTGTTGACATATCTTTATATGTAAGGGTTGTCTAATTGGGTTATCAAAAAAAACCACCGAGAGATGCTGATGAAGGCGTGAAAAAATTGTTTTAGGAATTGAATATTTTTTAGAATTTGTATGGTTACGATTCGCCTCTCTTGGCGAATGTTATCTCTCGGTGGTTGTGGTTACAGCGCGGACGAGGATGATTGGCTACGTTGTTGTGTCCATAGACCGCAACGCTATGAGGTCTTGCGCTGTTGTTATTTCTTCATCGGGTAAAAGGTAGTTGTTTACCTCATATCGTGAGAAGTACATCTTATCACCCTTGCGATGGTATGGCAATTGTCCACGCCGAGCACGCATCACTACTGCTTGTCGCGATATGCCGAGGTATTCGGCGCATTGATCTACACTCATTACTACATCCATGCGGATAGAGAGTTGTCGAGCCACTTCGTTGGCTATGGCTGCAATGTCGTGTCGGTTGAGTCGTGGTAACATAGTTGCCGGGGTGTTGAGGGTTGATTACGCGGTGCGGGTTACTGTGATGATGCAATCGGTGCGATTGGCTTTAGCCGAGTAGGTGCGACCGTAGGTGAGGCCAATGTTGTAGCATAAGGCGCGTACAGAGGCGTGCTTCTCAATGGGGAATGCTATGCTCTCGCCTGTGCTGAGTGCGACAATCATTTTGCTCATGCATTTTTTTTCTTCCATACTCTATATATTTATTTATTTATTTATATATTTGTCGGTTACAAAGGGTGTGTATAAAATGCGCTTTGTATTTAAAGGCATTGTTTAAATTCACATTGCAAATATAAAAATAAATATATAAACAAAACAAAGCATTTTTGGAATATTTTTATATATGCACATTATTTATACACATTCTAAATAATAATTTTATGGAAACAACTGTAAAACAACGACTTTTAGATTTTATCTATTATCTAAGAATTACGCAAACAGAGTTTTGCAATAGGTTGGGTGTGTCGAGTGCTTATGTTACATCTATAAGAAAATCTATTGCGCCCGAAAAGTTGTCTAAAATTAGAGAGTCTTATCCCGATTTGAATATCGAGTGGTTGTTGACCGGCGAGGGTGAGATGCTGAATAGAGGTCGAGCTGTGTCGGGTGGCGTGGTTGTTACCAATAACGGACATATAAACGGCAACAACAATATGAATGTAACGCACTCGCATAATAGTAGTGCAGAGCCGAGTGATGATGTACCGATGAGTGAAGTGGAGGAAATCCCTGTTGTTCCGCGTAAGCTATATAACGAAACCAATGTTGATGTGCTTGAATATGTAAATGAACATAATGTGAATACATCGCCTTCGGTGTTGCAGTTTCCAAGTTTCGATATATGGTGGTATGTTTACACAGACTCGATGCAGTGTGAATATATGCCCGGCGATAAGTTGGCCTTGCGAGCTTATCCGAAAGAATTTGAGAAGATACGCAATGGTCGCGACTATGTGATACAAACCAATCTTAATGGAATGACCTTGTGCCGCTTGACTCGTTGTGATGGTGGATATATAGCGTCATACGAAAATAAAAAGTATTCGGATGACTTTATCCCCGAGGAAGATGTGGTGAACATCTTTAAGATAATGGGTTTGTTGAGGATAAAGGAGTAGAGGAGGAATAGAGGAGGTAATAAATAAGAAATAGGCCGATTAGATTATTTGAATAATATATGAGAGTTATTTACAAGGAATTTGAAGAAATAGAAATTGAAAAAGCTAAAATCAAAATCGAAAAAAGAAGGGATTTGGCTAAGATTATAATTAACATTATAGTATTTGGCTCTGCTATCGCTTTCGTTTTTCTATCTCCTGATGACATTGATTTTATCGACTCATTATGGTTATCAATAGGATTTGCTGTGTGGATAAAAGTTGTTGCATTCTTTTTATCGCTCATTGTAGATAGAGTTGTTGATAATAAAACCAAAACAAAGTTATTGTTATTATTTCTGGGTGTCTTTGCGGTAGCTTCTATTGTTTCATATAAGGGAATTTGGAATACGAAGAGTTTGAAATATGACAAAATTAGAATACATAAAAGAGCGAATGAGCGATAAAAAGTTGCGTGAAGACTTATTGAAAGT
>JAFZDG010000034.1 GCA_017561285.1 Bacteroidaceae bacterium | reverse complement strand
CGACAACAACAACCTCATATACGTATTGAAGCGCGCTGCGTTGATGGTACAAGAGTTGGCCGGTGGTGTAGTTTGCGGCGATATTATAGATACGCACCCCCAAGGTTTCGCATCATTCCCCGTAACCCTCACCTACGACAAAGCCTACAAACTGATAGGTAAAGAGATACCCGCCAGCACCATCAAGAGCATTCTTGGCAGTCTTGAGATAGAGATTGTAGCCGAAGATAACGAGAAATTGGAATTGCTTGTTCCCACCTATCGTGTCGATGTACAACGCGATGTGGATGTTATTGAAGACATCTTGCGCATATATGGCTACAACAATGTTGAGTTTACCGATGCCGTACACTCAAACCTCTCGTATAAGACAGCAACAGACGAAAATCACCGCTTGCAAAACCTCATTTCGGAACAACTGACCGGCTGCGGTTTCAACGAAATTATGTGCAACTCACTATCGGCCGTTTCGTACTACGAAGGCTGCGAAGAGTTCCCCGAAGCAAGTTGCGCCCGCTTGCTCAACCCGTTGAGCAACGACTTGTGCGTGATGCGTCAAACATTGCTTTTCGGCGGTCTTGAGAGCTTGGCCCGCAACATCAACCGCCGCCGTCCCAACTTGCGTTTGTATGAATTTGGCAATTGTTACTTCTACAACGCCGAGGCATCGACCGAGAAATCGATAACTGCCCCCTACAACGAAGAGAAACACTTGGGCTTGTGGCTCACCGGTAATCGTGTAGCCGGCAGTTGGGCACACCCCGATGAAAAAACTTCGGTATATGAGCTGAAAGCATACGTTGAGAACATCTTTACACGTATGGGTGTTCCTGCCAAAGATATTACAATGACACAAATAAGCAACGGCATCTACAGTGCTGCCTTGCAAATAACCAACCGCGCCGGCAAGTTGCTCGCTATGGTAGGTATCCTCTCGAAGAAGGTTGCCAAGAAATTTGACATCGACATCGAGGTGTACTATGCCGAGTTGAATTGGGACAACCTTATGCGCTATGCTTTGCGCAACAAAGTAACTTATACCGAGTTGCCCAAATTCCAAGCCGTTAAACGCGACCTTGCACTGCTCGTTGACGAGAGTGTGGCATTTGCCGACATAGAGCGTGTGGCCTACGAAACCGAGCGCAAACTGCTCAAAGACGTTACCTTGTTTGACGTATATGAAGGCGACAAATTGCCCGCAGGCAAGAAATCATATGCCGTATCGTTCCTTTTGCAAGATGCCGAAAAGACACTCAACGACAAGCAAATAGACAACGTCATGAACCGTATGATTGCTGCAATGACCAAGCAATTTGATGCACAACTGCGATAAAAAGAATTTTCAAGAAAACAAAAACAATATAAAGAAACAAAGTTATGGGAAGAGCGTTTGAATACCGCAAAGCCAGAAAGATGAAACGTTGGGGCAATATGTCCCGTACATTTACCAAAATTGGTAAAGAAATCACTATTGCCGTAAAAGCCGGTGGTCCCGACCCCGATGGTAACCCCCGCTTGCGTGCATTGATGCAAAATGCCAAGGCCGCCAATATGCCCAAAGACAACGTTGAGCGCGCCATCAAAAAAGCTACCGACAAAGATGCCGGCGACTACAAAGAGATAATCTACGAAGGATACGGTCCTCACGGTATCGCCATCGTTGTCGAGACTGCTACCGACAACCACACTCGTACCGTTGCCAACGTACGCAGCTACTTCAACAAAGCAGGTGGTTCGTTGGGTACATCGGGTTCACTCTCTTTCTTGTTTGAGCACAAATGTGTGTTCCACATCAAGCCCAAAGATGGTGTATCTATCGAAGACCTCGAACTCGAATTGATTGACTACGGTGTTGATGAACTTGAGGCCGATGACGAAGAGATTGTACTCTACGGTGCTTTCGAGTCGAATAGCGAAATTCAAAAATACTTGGAGGAAAACGGTTTTGAAATCGTCAGCTCAGAGTTTGAGCGCATCCCCAACGACGTGAAAGATGTTGATGCCGAGCAACGTGCTGCCATCGAAAAACTCATTGAGCGTCTTGAAGATGACGAAGACGTACAAAACGTATTCCACAATATGAAAGAAGAGGAAGACGAAGAGTAAATTTCACACACACTCTCTCTTTTGTAATTATAAAAACAAACGCGACAGTAGCCTGACTACCGTCGCGTTTGTTTTTGTAGGCATTGTTATGCCCTCTCTTGTTACTGTTCGGCCGACAACATTGCTCCACGAGTTGCTGTGCGGGCTACTCCGGTGCGGCGTATGGGTGCTTCGTTCTTCGCTTCGAAGAATTCTTCGGCCGGCGAACATCCTTCTCTTGTAAACATAATCTCCTTTGACCTCCATACCTCGGTAAAGTTGCCATCGGCATCCTCGGCAATACCGAAGAAGATGTAGGGAACATCAAACTCATAAAGGTAGCTACCCTCACGCTCGGCCGGATTATCAGCTGTAAGTCCCTCAACAATTTGCTCGTAAGAGTACGATGAGTATTCACTTGCATTCATTGCCGAGAAATAACAATTTACAGCCTCAGTATCGACGTTGGTGGCTACATTCACAATGGCATAACCTGAGAATGCAGCATAATCGGGATTGAGCACCGCAAGTTCTGTACCATTATAATAGTTTCCAAGACTGAGCGAGAAGTCAAGATCGGCATATACAACCTCGGGGGTAGTAAATTTCAGCCGCTTGAGGTCGGTAGTGGGCGAACCTACTTGGCATCCAAACACGAGTAATTCATACTCGGTCGATGGCAACAGTCCGGTAGCAGTCTCACTCATATCGCCTGATGCATATTGCAGACTGAAGTTCTCTATTATATATTGTACAATCTCGTCATCGGTTTTATTGGCGAAACGTTGCGATGTAACAAGTGTTGCCACATAGCTATCATCGTTGGTTGTCTCAACACTTACGGTAGCCTTGCGAGGATATAGGTCGGCAACAGAAAGGGTAAATACATTGTCGGACTTTGCCACGCTTCCTGTACTGAAGTAATAAGTATCCGGCACAGTATTGAGCAGTGCCTCACCGTCCATACCGAAGGCCCAAAGCACAAACTCGGTATTGGCATCAAGCTCGACATCGAGGTGTGTTGTACCGGTATAAGCCAATTCATTGAAGATAAAGTGCAAGCCTTCCTCGGGTGTGTCGAAGAACGATGAGTACTGAGCCTTGGTCTGTTCCCAATCGGCCTCACAGAGCTCGCGCAGTCTTTCGGGTGTTGTTCCGGGAGGCACATCTTTCGCCCAGAAGACACCGAAGTAATAGTAGCCATCGTAGCCTTGGGGAGTAATGTCGATAGATACTTGAGGACCATCGACCTCAACATTGAAGTCGAAGTCGAGAGCATACTCACTTACATCGGCAGTCTTGATAAGCAGACGCGACACCTCGGTGGTGGGTTGCATCGTCTCGGTATCAAAACCATAAGCATAGGCCACATACTCAGTATTAGAAGATACACCTGTAAATGTATGAGACTTGAGTTCGCCTACATACATAAAGGCTTTGGCAGCGTTCGAGACATTTCCACCAAATGCCGCAGCAAAACTCTCAAAAACCTCCATATCGCTGGCCCACAACGCCGAGTCATTTTCCATAAGACCATTTTCGAGGATATACTTACCGTTACCGAGTATAAACACATAAGGCAGACTCTTGTCCTTGGGTATAACATCGAGCGTGATGGTTGTAGCAGTTGCCGAGATAAAATCCAATTTGATAGAATACTCCTTACCTATCGCCTGCTTAACCGTAATGGTAGGATTGGGATAGACACCGGGGTAGAGCAGCTCGATGCGAGAAGTACGCTCTTCCTTTTCATAACTTTCATCCACATCGAAGGCTATCACACTATCTTTTACAACAATGTTTTTCAACCAAGGTTTGCCTTCACTATTTATGGTCACTTTTTCACCATCGACAGGGTTCTTCAATGTATAACCAACTTCAAAGTGTCCACCCTCGGCAGTAACTTCAACCAAAGTTTGAGTGAGAGTTAGTTCGGCATTACCGGGGTTATCGAATGGCTCATCACCCTTGCACCCTGTAAAGAGTGCAAGAGCTGCCACTATAGACATTATCATTAACCAAACATTCTTCATAATTCATCATTTAAATATTATTATTACTCAGCAGGCGAACCGGCTACAGCACCACTATATGAGCCTTTGAAATTGCGATCATCATGGAGTGTTACATCGAAATCTATATCGTAAGTCTTGTCACCCTCGTTGTAGGTAACATTGAGAGTAGCCTCCTTGAAAGCCTTTCTGTTACCATTAAACTCGCTATAGCTGGCATCAATGTACTGACCTGAAGTACCTATGGTGTATTGACCTGACACGATATAGTTGACATCGCCATTGCCGGTACGGAGGTCAAACGACAATATATAGGCTTCATCGGCACTCTTAACTGTCAAGTTCCAATTGTCCGAATACCACTTCTTAGCCGTAAATGTAGTCCATTCGACAACATCAGGCACATCTTCGGCTTCTGTTATAGGCATACCGTCAACCTCGCCTACGTAAGCCAATTTGAAGGTGCGTCCATCCTCAACCTTGAAAGAGATATCAAATGAGTAGGTCTTATTGGCCATATCGATATTAACCGATGCATTGGCATCTTGTGCAACATATTGCCCCTCACCCGCTACGGTCAACAAGGTTGCATCTACTCCCAAGTAACGACCTTCGTCACTGTTGTTCAAGCGATAGTATCCGGCAGGAAGATACTCCGATGCAGGGCAATAGGCATCCAATACGATGCGATATTTCTCAACACCATCCACCGTTTGCGTAAAGGTTATATACCAGTTGGTATTGCTATCGTACGAAGAAGCCATAGCCGAATTGAGAAGCACCTCGATAACCTCGTCCGATTGAGCAAGAGAAATG
>JAFZDG010000347.1 GCA_017561285.1 Bacteroidaceae bacterium | reverse complement strand
GTGCAGCTTCAAAAACCGCTTCAACTCCTCACCCGAATAAACCCATTGAGCATTACGCTCTCTATTTTTATCATCCATAGCAACTTTATTGACTGATTTAAATGGTTTTGCTATACCAATATAGTCAATTATTGCGTAATATCAAAATCGGATATACACCGGCATTCATAATTATGCAAAAGCGTACACACCGGTGACACAAGTCACAAAGCTATATCAAGATACACACAAGCAGTAGTCGTGTAGACTTGTTCAAGAAAAGAGCATAGCATCCCGCCTCAACCCTTGTGTTTTGTTGCATCGTTTTAAAGATACTATTTTAGACAGATTATCCACACCATTTTGCTGATAAGCTCTAATTCGCACATAGACAAGCAGTTATAAAAAACTGCCACCTTGGAAAACAAGATGGCAGTGTGTGATTGAGCAGGGATTCGAACCCTGGACCCACAGCTTAGAAGGCTGTTGCTCTATCCAGCTGAGCTACTCAACCGACCTATAAAGCGATGCAAAGGTAAGCATTATTATTGAATTATGAAAACTGATAGTTGAAAATTGTAAAAACAATTTTTATATAGCTGTGTTTTTGTCCCCTTATTGCATCTCCAACACCCGATAGGGCGATTGTTTGAAGCCTTATCAGTAGGCCTCAACGTGTAAGTCTTCGGCACGACATATCTCGGTAGATACTTCTCCCACACGTCCGCATTGCTGGTTGACTCCTGTATATACGCGAATAAAGTCGATGCATGGTAACGACACGTGATTGCCGGTACTATCGACAGCCCAATCTATATCAAAGCCCAATTGTTCAACCGAAGCGTTATTGGCATGGTTGTCGGCGTATCCCCACGCATATGATTCAAAAACATAATATGCACCATTGCCTTGCGCATCTATAGCATTGTCAGGCAGTCGTGTACCTCGGAATGTGAGTGTGTTGTCGGACAGCCAACGAGGGAAATAGTCTTGTGTATGAAAAGCATTTCGCTCTATATATCCCGCTTTACCTTCGCTGTCGCGCCACGCAATATAGGTGGTGTCGGTCACACCACTATTGGGCCGAGGTGTGGAGATGTGACCGGTGGGGGTGCGGTAATAGGTTATCACGTAATCGCTTGTTGTAGTAGATTTGCCATGCTCACTACCGGCCAACTCGTACCACACATCGTCTGGTTCGCCATTGCCATTGCCATCGAACGATACCATTACAATGCCCGGTTCGGCACTACCACCCGAATTGAGATCACTTGCATTGGGATTGGATGATGTATAAAAGGCGTTGCCCAATATCTTGAAGTCGAACGAGTCACGTACATTGACCACCGAGTGATCGAAACCAAAGGTTACATATCCACCAAAGCCGCCTAACGATATCAGTTCGTCATTTGTACCTCTTATACACTCCTCAACTTTGGCACGCATACTCTCGGGAGTGTCGCCTTCGTCATAACGGGGCATATCGCCGACAAACTGCCCCGGAGCCGGACAATAGTCATAAACATCTGTAATATATCGGCTGTATGCCACCTCTTCGTTCCATACGGTTATTACCATATTGTGAGTAAAAGGGTTTACCGAGTCTATAATTTGTAATTTGAGGCTATATACTCCGGCTTTGGTTGTTACAAACAGATAGTCGCGCGATGTGCCTACTATCGAGTCTTTACCGTTTATATCGGGCATACTCCACTCATATCGTTCTCCACTATATTCGGGATGGAACCTCAAGGCTCGCATTCGCTCTATGGCATACGTATTATCCAAGCCCGATGTTACCATAGGTATTTCGGGCTGACAAGCTACAACAGCAAGGACTCCTATAATTATAATTAATAGTTTTTTCATCTTTTATCTCTATTTAGAAATACCATATGCGCCGGAATATCGCCTGCTCGCATACTCCACTTCCTTTTGCCTTCGCGAGTGTAACAATGCACCGTACCACTCGACACATAGTTCTTACCATCGGCAACATATATATCGCCATTCGTTGGATTCACTGCTACGCCATAGGGTTTTTCAATATCTGTTTCTGTGCCATCGGTTATAAAACTGTCGGTAATGAGTTGCTTGGTACGCACATCTACAATACCGTAGGCTATAACATTGCGCTCCAATTGGTCACTCCACGCCAAACTGTAGAAGTATAGCGAGTCGCCACTCATAAACATATCGGAACAAGGTATGTCGAGCGTATCGGTCACAATCATCTCATAGGATGTAGGCTCTTTCCGTTCGAGAACAAAGAGTCGTGATGGTATAGAAGCTTCGTCTCCACGAGATGATACCCACAGCCTACCGTAAGCATCTTTGCGTATGCGATGCAGATTGGGGGCTACAGCTATTTTTTGCACCTGTCGCATAGTAGTCATATCTACCACCGATATGGTGTTGTCGTAGTTGGGCTTACGATAACCACCGGAGTTGGCTATATATATATGCCTGTCGATAAAAGTCAACTCCTCCGGTTGATAACCCACCGTACACTTACCGGTAATGGCCAATGTTGCAGTATCTACGCGATATACCGCACCGGGCTGTGCATTGGGATCGATGGCTATAGGCCCCACATATGAGGTTACATAAGCATTACCCTTGTCAAAGTTGATATATCGGCAATTTGCAATATCTATTTGCCCAATACGCACCAGCGTACGGGCATCCATCACCTCAACTTTATGCGAGCTGTTGAGTACGGCATATAGTTTGCTACCATATATTTGCAAGTCGTTGCCTACATCGCCCAACTCCTTGATAACAGTCGGATTGCGCTCGGCATACAGATTGCGGGCATACAATCCATTTTCAAAATCGACATAATCTATCGATGCTTTATTGCTGCCCATATTGCCCTCATTGAGCACATACATACCTATGGGATCGCATCCGGGTGTAGCTCCTATGGGCAATCGGTCATACTCTGATGGTATAACCATCTCATCGGTACGACAAGCGGTGACAAGCAGCACCAACAACAGCCACATATATATTCTGTTATTCATCATATCACACCACTGCTTATGTTATATTTCTACCGTTACCCCCAGTCGATAGTTGCGCTTGGGCATAGGATAGTTGAGTATCACATCATAGTCTTGGTCGAGCAGGTTGTTTACCTCCAACGTAGCTTTGAGTATCACATCCTTGAGCCTGAATATTTTTACCAATGACACATCGTTGGTGTACCAGGGTTGAGTATAATTGTATATAATATTCTCTTGCTGGTTGTAACGCTCTCCCACGTATATAAAGCTATAGTTGAGCATCCACTCGCGCCAACTCAACATCACAACAGCCGAACCGCTATGCCAGGGTATATAGGGTATTTGGTGGCCATCGTAATTGTCATTAGGTTTGGTTATGTCAATTGCCCTTTGGTAGGTATATTGCAATTTGGTAGTAAGCTCTATCTGATAAGGGAAACGGAATACAGCCATAGCATGTGCATCGATACCTCGAATGTCTACTTTGCCAAGATTGAGCATCGTCCATCGAAACTGTTGACCTTTGGGATAGGCTATAATTTTGTCTTGTACCTTGTTGTAATATACATCGGCACCTATGCGAAAGAACGAAAAAAGATTGTCATTGCGGTCAAGGTCATATACAACACCCATATTATATTGTGTAGCTAATTCGGGTTTCAAATAGGCATTGCCCATATCGGTATAATATAGGTCATTGAAAGTGGGCATCCGATAACTCTGTTTGTAGAAGGCACGCAACACAAGGTCGGTTTGATCAAAAGGCTTGTAAGAGAGGAACACAGCCGGAGTTACTTTGAATTTGTTGGGTACATCATCTCGTCCTCTATCCTCTTCATCAACGATTGTGGCAAGAGCCGATGCTTGTACTTTGAAACAATCGCCAAGTGCATATGCCGAAGCCAGCGAAACCCAATGGGTGTGACGCTCAACATCGCGATATTCCGACAACTGATTCCACTGATAATCATAGGCCAGCGACACATCCCAATTGTGTAAGATGGTATATTTATTGGCCCACGAAGCATATACTTCTCTTTGCTTATAGACATTATCTACATGAATAAGTTTGTCGTCATTATTGACATAGTGCGTATAATCGAAAGCATATTTGGCATTTACTTTTGTACTGAGTCGAGGGGTAATGTCATACTCAAACATAGCCTGGGCAAATGAGTTTCTATCCCACAACCTCTCGCCACGATGCCACACATTGTTAACGATTGCACCGGGAATACCTCTCTCCGATGTGTAGTGATACATATAGGCTTTCCATTTGCCACGAGGCATATATCCTTGCACTCCACCCTCAAAACGCACTGCATCGATATCGCCGTTCTCACGTATCGCTGTTGTGTCGTAAGCCAACTCGCCCGATGGTGTTACTCGCCGATAACGAAATTCATACTTACCACTCGAGCTTATCCACTCGGCATTGAATGTAGCATATATATCATCGGTGATTTTATATTCACACAGCACCGATGGACTGAGAAAGTCGAAAGAGCCTACTTTCAGTCCGGCCTTCAAATGGGCCTTTTCGCCTTCTTTAAATCGAGGCCGGCGAGTTGTGAGATATATAGAACCGGCCGAACCAAACTCACGTGCTGTTTGAAATATGTCGCTTCGCTGACCATTGTAGAGCGAAATTTCTTCGATGTTTTCGAGTGAGAACTTGCCTAAATCGACTTGACCATTCTGTGCATTACCCAACTGTATGCCATTGTAATACACACCGGTCTGTTCACTACCCATACCCCGTATATTTACAGTCTTTATGCCACCCACACCACCATAATCCTTGAGTTGTATGCCCGAAAAATAACGTAAAGCATCGGCAACCGAAAGGCTGTTGAGCCCCTCAAGCTCCTTGCCGGTGAGTTTTTGCGAAGGAATCACTTCGGTAAAACGATTGGCTGTAACAATTACCTCGTTGAGTGTGTGTATAGGTATAGAGTCTATGTCGAAATCGATATCGGCATTGGTCTGCCCAAACGATGCAAACGAAACAGCACACACTGCAATCAGTAGAAATATCGGTTTTGATAAATCAATCATTTTCATCTTCAGCTATTTACTTTATATGTCCATAGCCTACGCCCGATGAGCAATACAATAAGATGTGAGCTAAATTTGCCGAATCGACACTCAATGCCTTATCAATATGCTCTATCCTCGAAAGCTATTGAAAAAATCTTGTATTGGCAGGTCTTCTGACTTGCTCCCGGTACAAGCGCCTTCCCAACCTCATTGAGTGTCAGTGGCAACGATACTTGTACCTTAACGTGGGGCTCACAGCAGCGGGACTGTTTAGGATTTACACCTAATTCCCTTTTAATCACATAGTCATAAATGACTTACATAGAACCAATACGCTGCAAAGATAGCGTTTTTTCTGAATATATAGAGTTAATATTCTCTTTTTGTTGAGTTGAGTTGTATGGTATAATATGGTTTTATAGGGAGTTAAAAACAATATCAAACGAATGCGGATTGACAAAAAAAGTGTAATTTTGCAACTTGAAATTTTATCTGAAACTACACCTCTATGAAACAACGTATTATATACATTCTTTTACTACTGCTTATTACAGTCCCTTCATCTATAGCACAACATCGCGAGGCTATACCCTATGCCCACTTCGAACAATGGGTAACACGCCATATCACCGAGTCGCCTATACTTGGCGGCAATGCTCGTTCACTGTATGCCATAGCCCCCGACACCGTAATAAACGGCGCTGTTGCTTATCGTAATTTGGGAGGCTCGCCTTGGGCTACGTCTAATGCCTATGCCAATATTATAGGTATTAAGAAAGTGAGTTGCACTGTAGTGCCCGAAAATCGTGAAGGTGGAGGTAAATGTGCTCGTCTCGACTCGAAACTCGAAGTGGTACGCGTATTGGGTATGGTAGATATAGAGGTACTTATAAGTGGCTCTATATATTTAGGTGAACTATACGAGCCTATTCGTTCGGCAAACAACCCGTATGGCAAGATGACAATGGGTATTCCCTTTACCAAACGTCCCAAGAAGCTCATTTTTGACTATAACCTCACTATGTCGAAAAACGGCAACCGCATCTACTCTACCGGACTCAGCCCCAAAAAGGTTGTGCAAGGTCCCGATAGTGCCGAAGTTTATATCTTATTGCAACATCGATGGGAGGACGAAGATGGCAATGTATATGCTCATCGTGTAGGCACCGGCCGAGAGCGTTTTACCCA
This sequence comes from Bacteroidaceae bacterium, assembly GCA_017561285.1. Lineage (GTDB taxonomy): Bacteria > Bacteroidota > Bacteroidia > Bacteroidales > Barnesiellaceae_A > Barnesiella_A. The sequence goes on along the minus strand of JAFZDG010000347.1, from coordinate 10,787 downwards.
ATCGACCGATGGTTGGGTAAATGGATATGCCATAGATGTACACTACGGAGATATATCTCAAGAGTCTTATTTCCGTCCCTATATGGACCTTCTCAATGGCAAGCGCAGCTACTCGTGTATGAATAGCAAAGGAAAAATTGTTCCTGTGCAAGAGGTGGGTTGGGGAGCACCCAATGAAGAAGTGACACATATGCTTGTGATGGCCTCATCGGGCTGTGGAACAGCCTTTGTGGGAGCCGAAGGTACAACTCTGTTGGTTGATAACTTTTATCTCGAATATTAAATATACACCAACATTATTTCAATATCGCATTATGATTATTCCTCAACCGCTACAACCGGGCGATACCATTGCGATTGTATCACCATCGAGCAAGATTGAACACGACTATATAAAAGGTGCTGTTGCCCGTCTCGAATCGTGGGGATATCGCATTGCAATAGGCTCACACGCCTATGGTGCGTATGGAAACTTTGCCGGTACACCCGAAGAGCGATTGTACGACTTGCGACAAGCCTTGTTAAACCCCGAGGTAAAAGCAATCTTGTGCGCACGAGGCGGTTATGGGGCCGTTCATCTGTTAGAAGGTATTACTCCGCAAGAAATACGCGATAATGCCAAATGGATGATAGGATTCAGCGACATATCGGCCCTCCATGCCGCATGGGTAAGAGCCGGTGTTGCTTCTTTGCACGCTCCTATGTGCAAACATCTAACCATCGAGCCAGAGTCTCAAGCCTCTACAACTTACTTGCGGGAAATCCTTACGGGCAAGATGCCTCAATACCAAGTGAAACCTCACGCATTCGATCGTTGTGGAACAGCACGCGCCAAAGTGGTTGGTGGCAATATGGCGGTATTATGCGGATTGCTGCGTACACCCTACGACATCTTCCAAGAAAATACGATACTTTTTATCGAGGACATAGGCGAACGTACCTACAAAATAGAACGTATGCTCTACAATCTTGAGCTGGCAGGCGTATTGCCTCGTTTGGCAGGCCTTATTGTAGGACAATTTACCGACTTCAAAGAAGATGCCGGTATGTGTGCCACGATGTACGAAATGATAGCTCAACGTGTATCACAATACGACTATCCGGTAGTGTTCGACTTTCCCGTTGGCCATGTCACCGAGAATCATCCCATCATAGAAGGTGCTACGGCAACACTCTCGGTAACACCGCAAGGCACAACGTTGACTTTCTAATACAAAAGGATACCTACTAAGATAAAATATCTATTAAATTTGATATACTGCTCTCGAATTGTATTATCTTTGCCCTATGAAAACGATGCAAAGATATTACTTTATAATAGCAGCTTTAATTGTGTCAACCATGTGCAGTTGTGGCGGTAGCCCCTCCCAAACGACTACCCCCAATCAAGAGACTGTGAAGGTAAACACACCCACTTTCAATAGCGATAGTGCCTATAACTACATTGCCCAACAAGTGGCAATGGGGTATCGTGTTCCCGGCACAGAGACTCATAAGAGAACCGCGATGTGGCTTGCCGAAGAGATGCAGCGGCATGGAGCCAACGTAATAACACAGGAGGCTACCGTTGAGGCATACAATGGTCAGCAATTGCCTATGTACAATATTATTGCTCAATTTGCACCCGAAAAGAGCAACCGAATATTGCTTGCTGCACATTGGGACTCACGTCCTTTTGCCGACCACGATCCTAACCCCGACAACCATACACGTCCCATCGATGGTGCCAACGATGGTGCAAGCGGTGTGGGAGTACTACTTGAAATAGCCCGAAACATAGGTAAAGAGGCTCCCGCCATAGGTGTAGATATTATTCTCTTTGATGTTGAGGATTACGGTGCGCCCGATTGGGTAGCAGGCGATCACTCCGATACATGGGCACTTGGCTCTCAATATTGGGCTTCGCATCCGCACAAGCCGGGTTATCGTGCCCGTTATGGCATTTTGCTCGATATGGTAGCAGCTCCGGGCCTCTGTTTTTATCGTGAATATTTCTCAAACTATTATGCACCTCATATTATCGACAAAGTATGGGAGTGCGCAGCCCGTTTGGGATATGGCTCTACCTTTGTCAACTCAATGGGTGGTGCTATTACCGATGACCATCTCTATATGAATTGTGGCGGAGTGCCTTCAATAGATATTATACAGATGAATAGCAATTCGGAAACAGGATTTTTCGACCAATGGCACACGACAGATGATAATATGAAGCATATCGATACCTATATGTTGGAGGCTGTAGGACAGACTGTTATGACTGTAATTTACGAAGAGAAATAAAAAATCTATATATTATGACAATAGAACAAATCCAAGAAGAAATCATTGATGAATTTTCGGTATTTGACGATTGGATGGACAAATACCAGTTGCTGATAGATATGGGCAATGCCTTGCCTGCACTTGAAGATGAGTATAAAACAGACCAAAATCTTATCGAAGGTTGCCAAAGTCGTGTATGGTTGCATGCCGACTATGCCGATGGCATTGTTACATACAAGGCCGAGAGCGATGCCATTATTGTCAAAGGCATTGTATCGCTTCTCGTATCGGTGTTGTCGGGACACACTCCCGATGAAATTTTGGATGCCGATCTTCACTTTATAAGCGAAATAGGCCTTACCGAACATTTGTCGCCCACACGCTCCAATGGCTTGGTGGCTATGGTGAAACAAATGCGCCTCTATGCTCTTGCCTTCAAGAGCAAAAACAATTAAACTCATCTAACATACGCAACAGATGAAGAAAATAACTGTATTCTGCTCATCATCGCAGCAACTCGACCAACACTACTACGATGATGCCTCATTGATAGGTCAATGGATAGGTTGTCACGACTGCACGTTGGTATATGGTGGCTCGGCTCGGGGTACAATGGAAATAGTAGCTCGCACTACCAAAGAAAATGGAGGTAAAGTGCATGGTATCATTCCCGAACGTTTTGCATCACAAAATATGGCGAGTGAGTATGCCGATAGAGTGACCGTAACCATAGATATGCACGAGCGCAAACGCCTATTGCTGGCCGAGAGCGATGCCATTGTGGTACTACCCGGTGGTGCCGGAACTATGGATGAGTTTCTCGATGCATATGTCAGTCGCAAATTGGGCTACATAAAAGCTCCTATCATCGTATGCAACAAAGCCGGTTTCTTTAATCCGTTGCTTGCACAACTTGAGCGATGTTATGCCGAGCGTTTTGCTTCACCGCTCGAAGTAGGTATGTATCAGGTGGCCGATGATGCCACACATTGTTGCTATATTTTGAGTCGATTATTCCCCGCTTTAAAAGATATAAATTATGAAAAAAAGTAATCTTTACACAGCCACAGGCGATAAAGGTACCACCTCGTTGGTAGGAGGCAAACGCGTATCAAAAGCCGATGTGCGCCTGGAGGCATATGGTACAACCGATGAACTAAATGCCCATATAGGTCTGCTTATAGCCTTGATGCCGGCAGGTGATGATACAGCCTTGTTGCGCCGCATACAAGACTGTTTGTTTATTGTAGGATCGGCCCTGGCTACCGATCTCGAAACCACCAAACTCCATGAGTCGAGCCGTTTGAGCGAAGATGAAATAGAGTGCGTAGAGCGACGTATAGACCAGCTCGATGCGATAGTGCCCCCTTTGTGTAAATTCGTTTTACCCGGTGGAGCTGTTGCTGCAGCACAAGCCCATGTGTGTCGCACTGTGTGTCGTAGAGCCGAACGATGCATATGCGCATTGGCCCAACACCACACCCTTGCCGACAATGTACAACGTTATGTCAACCGACTATCCGACTACTTCTTCGTGTTGGCACGTTATATAAACCATACCACTTCTACACCGGAGATTTTCTGGGGTGATAGATAAGATAGCGTATTTTTTAACATAAAATATGTTATTATATTATGCATAATATTGCAATATAAAATAAAATTATAATATCTTTGTGGTGATATTAACAAACAATTTAAAACATTATGTATATGAAAAAAGGATTTTATATTGCAATAGCATCATTCTTTATACTATTATCTACCGCTTGTGATAATACAATTATAGGTAATAATAATTACCAAAACCAAGTGATAGAGCAAGGAGCATCTGCTCAATATAACACTATTGCTGTCTATGACAATATAGAAGTAAGGGTAACAAGTGGCGCAAATGCTATATCTGTATATGCTCCCAGCAATGTTTTGCCACATATATCTACAACGGTTGTTGACGATGTGTTGGTGGTAAAATACGCCGATGGTGTAAAAGTCCTGGTCGAAGAAGAGCCTGTTGTTTTTGTAGCACTCCCCGGTCTGATAGGCGTGCAAGCCAACGACAATGCCGAATCGGGTGTGCATAACCCCATACAAACTCTACGTGTAGAGGGCGATGGAGAGATAGAGGTAGCCAATCTCAATGTGCCGCATTTGACAGCCACCGTAATAGGTAGCGGAAACATATCTATCAGAGGAACTGCACAAGAGGCTGTTTATAAGGTAGATGGTCGTGGAGAGATTAATGCCGACCGTATGAATGTGGGCTCTTTGAATGCAAGAGTGGATGGAAATGGCGAGATTGAGTGCTACGCTACCGAGCGCTTAGAGGCTCACACCACCGGAATGGGTGAGATAAAATATCAAGGCCCGGCCGGATTGCAAGTTGTGAGCAGCGGTCGTGTTATTCGTGATATAGATTAAATTGTCAAACAAGAAAATATAGAGAGATATGAAGCACAAATTTCTTTTAACCACACTATTGGGTATAGCACTATCTACAGGCACAGCGTGGAGTGATGACTATCATGCCGGTTATGTAACACAAGAGATAGATAACATAGGTTATTTTGAAAATATTATATCAAACGCATCTTTCGATGTAGAGTTTACACAACACAAAGAGCAGAAAGTGAGTGTCTATGGCGATGCTCAACAAATAGGCAATGTAAACTTTACGCTTATGGGCAAGACTCTTGTTATAGGTGCTGCCGAGGGTAGTAATGTATCGAATGTAAAAGTTATCCTTACAGCTCCCGACCTATTGTGTGCCATATTGAGTGGCAGTGGTGATATTGATGTAAAAAACCTCATTAACGATCGTTTTACAGCCACCTCATCGGGTAGCGGCGACATTGAGCTTACCGGCTCGTGCAACAAAGCCGAATACAACCTCAACGGCAGTGGTGACATTGATGCCGAAGAGTTCAGAGTTGATTTCCTCGATGCTACCGTAAATGGATCGGGCAATATAGATTGTCGTTGCGTTGATACTCTCAATGCCAACGTTGTAGGCAGTGGCGAGATTGAGATGCATGGCCCTACACGCACCGTTAATCGCAGCGGTCGCAAAGCCGGCATACGCCACGATAATTGATACAATCTACAATAGAAACAAAGAGAAAGCCTCGCTGAAAATTAACTCGGCGAGGCTTGTCTTATTCAATAATGGCAACGATAGCAGCTCCTATCTAATCAAGCAACCGCCTATCTGCTCAAAGTCCTCGTATTCTAAGTTGGGTATTCCCTTACATTGGTTGTAGAATTGTACAATAACAGACGTTACTACATCATATCCAACCTCTTGTGCAATACTATCTAACATCACAACCCCTTTGCGGTATGTTACGGGTATGTTGTTGTTGTCCGTAACATCTATGGGATGAACATCTTGGTTTGTCCCTTTTATTTTGTCCCAGCCGGCTCGACAATTCTCTATTAGGGCTTCATATGCCTCTACACCTACTATATCGCGAATGCACATAAGTGTCATAAACTCATTGAGTGTCTCTATAATAAAGGCATAGCCTCGCTCTCCGCTCTCTATAAACATTGTGTATTCGCCCATCCATCTATGGCCTATTTCGTGAATGAGCGGATAGATGTCGGGGTAGGTTGCAAACTTCTCTTGTGAGGCCGAGATAAATCCCATATTGTAACGGTTGAAGGAGCCATTTCCTTTGTGAAAAATAAAGGCCGGATAGGCTGCAGCTCCATAACGGCCGCAGAGATAATCCTCGCCATACATCTCTTCAAACCACCGAATGGATTTTTCGGTCAATTGACATAGCGTCTCATAACGAGCCGAGTCGGCCTGCTCGCCAATGACTTGATACACCTCACATCCATCATTGCCGGTCATTGTCTGCTTGGCATACACCGCTTTATTCAAAAAGGCAAAATTGATGGGTACGCAACGGTTGATAGATTGCCACTGTGTTGCATCAGTACCACCTTGCATAATGACCAATAAAGAGTCGGGAACCGTAAATTTAACCTCGCCTTCATAGTCGGTACCTCTACGCATCGGATAATAAAACTCGCCGCTTGAGCTGTATATACTCTCCCATATCTCCGCACCCGAACCATCGTACATTAACACAGAAGTAAGATTCATAAAGATATACTCCATTGCCACACGCTGCCAATCGCTGCGATTTCGGTAGAATGTAATCTGCTTTACAGTGGGATTGAAGTTATATTTTACATTGTCGGGTGTTATGCGTAAATCTTGTACAGCCTCCGCTTCTAATGTACCGCCAAAGTCTAACACTACAGAGTCTTGTCCGGCAAAGTTTATGACAAATGAACATTCTACTTTGAGCGCACCATCTCCTGCATCGCACTTATCAAACCCGATACGATAGTTGGAAATGTTCTGCGCCTTTGCGATGAGAACAGAAACCAACAATAGAAGAAAGATATAACGTTTCATATGCTAAGTTTTATCGTTGTAAAACGGCCTGTATTTATGGGCGATAACCACCCTCTTGGGCTATCGTTGGTGCGCCCGGATGCAGATGTAAAATGCGTTGGTTGCTACTGCCTCTGAAGTGTAGTGTCGGATCGTGCAGGCGTTGCACAAAAGGGCCATCGACCAGCGTATCTATAAAACGCAGGCAGTCGCGTGTGATGTCGTTGGATAGGAGAGTTTCGTAGGTAAATCCTGTGTAGCACCATATGTTTTGCTGCGTCTCGCGCTTGAGTCGTACAAGCAGTTCGAGCAGGGCTTCGGGATGATAGAATGGATCGCCTCCCGAGAGGGTAATACCATCGAGCAATGTATCGTTGTTGATTTCATCGATAATGCGCGACAGTATCTCCTCCGTAAAGGGCTCTCCGGCATGCGGCGACCAACTTTCGGGATTGTGGCATCCGGGACAGGCATGGCGGCAGCCTGCCAGGTAAATGGCATAGCGCAGCCCGTAGCCGTCGGCTATGGTTTCGGGATATACGTTTATAATGTTGAGCCTTTGCATTGACTATGTTTTATGCGATCACGCTCTTCGGCTTGCTTGGCCGAGTTCCATGTTTCAAGGCTGCCGGTCAGATAACCTGTAATGCGGCGCATACGCATAATATTCTCGCTTTGACATACCGGACACGTACTATATATTACGCCTTTGTATCCGCATTGGCGGCAGGTATCGATGGGGTGATTGATAGAGCCGTAACCTACGCCTTCGTCTTGCATTACCTTTACGATCTTGAGAATAACCACAACGTTCTTTTTGGCTTCTCCGTCCAGTTCTACATAAGTAATGTGTCCGCCGCGAGTAATAGCGTGGAATGGGGCCTCTTTCTTTATTTTATCTACAATACTAATGGGTTCTTTCACGTCGATATGGAACGAATTTACATAGTAGTCGCGGTCGGTAACGCCGGGTATTACGCCATATCGCTGACGGTCCATCTTGGTGAAGCGTCCCGAAAGACCTTCGGCCGGAGTTGCCAATACTGAGTAGTTGAGTCCATAGCGTAACTTATACTCCTCAACAACCGTATTCATTACTTGGATGGCATCGTATAGCGTATTCCAGGCCTCTTGGCTGTAGGTATGACCTTCGTCATAGATAGCTACCATTGCATTATGACCACCTATAAATCCAATGCCCAATGTGCCTGAGAGCAAAACATCGCCAACTTCGTCATTGGGATTGAGTTGCATACCACCTTTCCACACATCATTGCCCATCATAAACGGGAATTGGCGTGCAAGTGCGGTGCGTTGATATTGATAGCGCTCATACAACTGCTCGGCAATCATAGCTGCCATCATACGCACTTTCTCGAGGAAAATGATACGAGCCTCTTTGCGTACAACGTGCTTGTCGTCATAAGGGTGCAACTCCTCTGCTTCGCGGCGAGCCTCTATAGCCAATCGCGGCATATTCATAGACGTAAACGAAAGGTTTCCTCGTCCCCATGAGCTCTTTATGCCATTGAGATTCTCAAAAACGCGGGTTCGGCAGCCCATTGTTGCCACCTCGTAGCGAAAACGGTTGGGATCATCTGCTCGCCAATCTTCGTGACGGTTGTATGGTGCATCAAGGAAAAGGAAATTGGGGAACAATGAGGTTGAGGTAGTCTTGCAAGCTAATAACAAGAGGTCGAAATTGGGTGTTTCAAACGCCAACTTACCCGCCAAAGCATCCTCAATATTCTCCATTGCCTTGTTATAGTCGGCTTCGGAGTATGATATACCCTCTTTAACCTTGAATATTTGAATGGGGAATACCGGTACTTCTCCCGTACCAAGACCTTTTACGGTAGATGCCAACAATTCACGTATTACCATACGACCTTCGGGGCTGGTATCGGTACCATAGTTAATAGAGCTGAACACCACCTGATTACCACCGCGCGAGTGCATGGTATTAAGGTTGTGTATAAGTCCCTCCATAGCTTGGTGGGTATCCTTGCGTGTTGATTCGTGACTGTGCGCCCACAGTTTGTGCAACTCGTCAGTAGTTATCTCAACACCCTCTTCTTGCAAAATTTTCATTACGGCATTGCTTTGAATGTCGTTTTGAGCTATTGTGGTAATTGCTTGTGCAAAAGGCTCTTTCAGATCAAGGACCTTCTCACAGCCTTTCAACTCCATTAAGAACGCTATGCCATCCATAAGGTGCTTGCGAAAACTCTTGATGACACCGGCTGCCATAAAATGGTCGAATGCAGGTATCGACTGTCCGCCATGTTGTTCATTTTGGTTGGTTTGGAAAATAATGGTTGCCAACGTTGCATAACTGAATATGGACTGAGGGGGACGTACCGTACCATTCTTTGTGCGAAAACCTCTCGAGAAAATGTCGTCCAGGTCATATTGCGTACAAGTTGTAGTCTTGGTGGGGTAATAATCGAGGTCGTGTATATGGATGTCGCCATTTTTGTGCGCACGTGCATAACGCACTCCTACCAAATATTTGTAGGCATAGTCTTTGGTTACTTCCGAGGCAAATGTCATCATTTGTCCGGCAGGAGTATGTGACGACATATTGGCATTGCTGAGGTTTATATCATTCTTCTCTACCGACACAATACCATCCATTACGTGCTTCATAGAGGTGCGTTTGTCGCGCTCTTTGGTGCGCCATTCACGATATATTATATAGCGCTTGGCAATATCGGGATTGACACGCATCAACTCCTTTTCAACGAGGTCTTGTACTTGTTCCACAGTTACCTCTTCGGTAGTGATACTTTGCATCACACGCTCCGATATCTGATTGATCGTTGCTTCGTCACTGATATTTCCGGCTCGATAGGCCTTTTCTATGGCTCTTTTTATCTTGTCGATTGAGAATGCTTCCGAAGCTCCATCGCGTTTGATAATGGTAATGGCTTTTGTTTCCATCGATTATGCTGTTTGAGTTAAATATTTACATTAAATTGCCCTGCTATAAAAGGCGAAATCGAGTGTAAAGGTATAGCTTTTTTGCCTAATTCACTCAATAAAACGTCATTTATTTTTCAAAAAAATGCGCACGAACTTATTGCGCAAATAAACTTTTTTGATAACTTTGCAACACAAAACAAGCCGTACAGCGTATTATAATAGGTATTTTATGAAACTTTTTTACATAGGACTTGGATCGAATATAGGAAATAGAGAACTTATATTGAAGCAAGCCATTGATTTGTTGAGCGAACGAATAGGTGTCGTAGAGGCGTGTTCTTCGATGTACGAAACGCAAGCCGATGGTTTTGATTCGGACAACCTTTTTATGAATGCTGTTGTGGCTGTACGCAGCACTATGAGTCCACACGAACTGTTGTCAGAGACTCATCGTATAGAGATAGACTTGGGTTGTACCACTCATCGCAATGCCGATGGAACTTATTGCGATCGCTCGCTCGATATTGACATTATTGCTTGCGAAGATATGGTGTGCAATGACGATTTATTGGTACTGCCACACCCTCGTATGCATCAACGTTTGTTTGTTCTTGCCCCGCTATGCGAAATAGCACCTCAATGGGAACATCCCATATTGCACCTCACAGCAGCACAACTACGCGCTATTGTGGAGGCATAGGGGCGAAAATATAAACTTTCAACTCAAAACTTAAATTATTTTTGCTTTTGCGGAGTTGCGCAATACAGCAGAAAAAATGTATCTTTGTGCATTCTATCACATTGCGGTATTATACCCATCTTTGGGCATAGATAATGACCTGTTGTGATAGCGTGATAGAACATTTATAGATAATCAAAAAAGTATATAACGATATGTTAAGAATAGAAGACCTTCATGCCAATATCAATGGCAAAGAGATATTGAAAGGAATAAACCTTACAGTGCGTCCCGGAGAGGTTCATGCCATTATGGGACCCAACGGCTCGGGAAAGAGTACTCTCTCGGCTGTTCTTACCGGTAATCCCGCCTACGAAGTTACCAAAGGCGAAGTGGAATTTTATGGCAAAGACCTTTTGGCCTTATCGCCCGAAGACCGTTCTCACGAAGGATTGTTCCTCAGCTTCCAATATCCGGTAGAGATACAAGTTCGGCACGTTTTATGGC
>JAFZDG010000033.1 GCA_017561285.1 Bacteroidaceae bacterium | reverse complement strand
GTTAAAGCAATTGCTACTGACAAAATGGTAGATTTGAACTGTTTTACTTTAGACTCTGCCATGCGCATGGTTGCCGGTACAGCGAGAAGTATGGGTATTGCCGTAAAAGGAGAATTCCCGGTAGAATAATCATTAAACTTCAATTGAAATGGGTAAACTGACAAAAAATCAAAAGTTAGCTTTAGCGAAAATTGAAGCAGGGAAGGCCTACTCGCTCATTGAAGCTTCATCATTGGTAAAAGAGATTACTTATACTAAGTTCGATGCTTCACTTGATATCGATGTACGTTTGGGTGTTGACCCTCGTAAGGCAAATCAGATGGTTCGCGGTGTAGTATCTCTTCCCCACGGAACAGGTAAACAAGTACGAGTGCTCGTATTGTGTACTCCCGATCAAGAAGAGGCTGCTAAAGCTGCAGGTGCCGACTACGTAGGTCTCGATGATTATATCGAGAAAATCAAAGGTGGTTGGACTGATATAGATGTAATCATCACCATGCCTGCTATCATGGGTAAAATTGGTGCTTTGGGTCGTGTGCTCGGTCCTCGTGGCTTGATGCCCAACCCCAAGAGCGGTACCGTTACTCCCGATGTAGCTAAAGCTGTAAAAGAAGTAAAACAAGGTAAGATTGACTTTAAGGTCGATAAGAACGGTATAGTACATGCCTCTATAGGTAAGGTTTCTTTCACTCCTGAGCAAATTCGTGACAACGCAAAAGAGTTTGTTATGACTTTGATTAAGTTGAAACCTGCTACTGCTAAAGGTACTTATCTGAAGAGCATTTATCTTTCAAGTACTATGAGTCCGGGTATCAAAGTTGACCCGAAAACAGTAGATGAAAATTAATAAAAGCTACGAATTATGAGAAAGGAAGATAAAAGTACAGTTATAGAGCAGATAGCAGCTACCCTTAAAGAGTATTCTTGCTTCTACCTCACTGAGACTACTTCGCTCAACGCTGAGAAGACAAGCGAATTGCGTCGTGCATGTTTCAAAGAGGGTATCAAGATGATGGTTGTTAAAAACAAGTTGCTCAAGAAAGCCCTTGAGACTATCGAGGGTGATTACACAGCTCTTGATCCTGTAATGAAGGGTTCAACAACCATAATGTTCTCAAATGTCGGTAATGCACCGGCTAAACTTATCAAGGAGTTTACTAAGAAATCACAACTCCCCGCGCTCAAAGCTGCATATGTTGAGGAAAGCTTCTACATTGGTGCTGATCAACTCGATGCTTTGGTTGCAATCAAGAGCAAAAACGAGCTTATTGCCGATGTTGTTGCATTGTTGCAATCGCCCGCCAAGAACGTTATCTCGGCTCTTCAATCGGCCGGTGGTACAATTCATGGCGTATTGCAAACACTCTCTGAGCGTTAATTACTATACCTAATATTCAAAGATTATAAACATTTAAACAAATAAAGAAAATGGCAGATTTGAAAGCTTTTGCTGAACAATTGGTAAATTTGACCGTTAAAGAAGTTAACGAACTTGCTCAAATTTTGAAAGACGAGTATGGTATCGAACCCGCTGCTGCTGCTGTAGCTGTTGCTGCTCCCGCTGCTGCTGGTGCTGCTGCCGCTGAAGAGAAAACTGACTTTGATGTAGTTCTCAAATCAGCTGGTGCTAACAAACTCGCTGTGGTTAAGAAAGTAAAAGAGCTCTGTGGTCTTGGCTTGAAAGAGGCTAAAGATCTCGTAGACGGCGCTCCCGGCGTTGTTAAAGAAGCTCTTCCCAAAGCTGAAGCCGAGGGCCTCAAGAAAGAACTTGAGGAGGCTGGTGCTGAAGTTGAACTTAAATAATAACCTGTTTTACAGGTAATTAGGTTAGGAATCATCTGCTGGATGATTCTTAACCTTTTGTGTTTATATTTTAAAATTAAGTTCACTAAAATTCCTTTTTAATGTCTTCTACTACTCGTAAAGCGCGTGTAAACTTCGCTTCGATTAAAAATCCGCTGCCCTATCCCGACTTCTTGGAGGTGCAATTGAAGTCTTTCAAGGACTTCTTGCAATTGGATACACCTCAAGAGCGCCGCAAAAACGAGGGCTTATACAAGGTTTTTTCTGAAAACTTCCCAATTGCCGATACAAGGAATAATTTTGTCCTTGAGTTCCTTGATTACTATATCGATCCTCCTCGCTACACTATCGATGAGTGTCTCGAGCGTGGTCTTACATATAGTGTGCCCTTAAAGGCAAAGTTAAAACTTTACTGTACCGACCCCGATCATGAGGATTTTGCACCTGTTATACAAGACGTATATTTGGGTCCCATTCCTTACATGACCGATAAGGCTACCTTTGTTATCAATGGTGCCGAGCGTGTCGTAGTATCGCAATTGCACCGTTCGCCCGGTGTGTTCTTTGGTCAAAGCACACATGCCAACGGTACTAAACTCTATTCGGCTCGTATCATTCCTTTCAGAGGTTCTTGGATTGAGTTTGCTACCGACATCAACAATGTCATGTATGCCTACATCGACCGTAAGAAGAAGTTGCCCGTTACTACTTTGTTGCGTGCCATAGGTTTCGAGAACGACCGCGATATCCTCGAGATTTTCGATCTTGCCGAGGATATGAAAGTCAATAAGACCAACTTGAAAAAGGCTGTTGGTCGTCGTATGGCTGCCCGTGTGTTGCGCACTTGGGTAGAAGACTTCGTTGATGATGATACCGGTGAGATTTCGTCAATCACTCGTAACGATGTGGTTATTGAGCGTGAGACTGTCTTGACCGAAGATCATATTGCAACTATTCTTGACAGTGGTGTACAAAGCATCCTTTTGCACAAAGAGGATACCAACACCAACGATTATGCAATCATCTTCAACACATTGCAGAAAGATACCAGCAACTCTGAAAAAGAGGCTGTTGAATATATATACCGTCAATTGCGTAACGCCGACCCTGCCGACGAGGCAAGTGCTCGTGAGGTTATCACCAACCTTTTCTTCTCTGAGAAGCGTTACGACTTGGGCGAGGTAGGTCGCTATCGTATGAACAAGAAGCTCAACCTTACCATCGACCAAAACATTAAGGTGCTTACAAAGGAAGATATCATTGAGATTATCAAGTACCTTATTGAACTTATCAACTCGAAGACCGATGTTGATGATATCGACCACTTGAGCAACCGTCGTGTGCGCACTGTGGGTGAGCAGTTGTATAACCAATTTGGTGTAGGTTTGTCGCGTATGGCACGTACCATTCGTGAGCGTATGAATGTGCGCGATAGCGAGGTATTTACTCCCATCGACCTTATCAACGCCAAGACTATTTCTTCGGTTATCAACAGCTTCTTCGGTACCAACGCCTTGTCGCAATTTATGGACCAAACCAACCCCCTTGCCGAGATGACTCACAAGCGTCGTATGTCGGCTCTCGGTCCTGGTGGTCTTTCGCGCGAGCGTGCCGGTTTCGAGGTTCGTGACGTTCACTATACCCACTATGGTCGTCTCTGTCCTATCGAGACTCCTGAGGGTCCCAATATCGGTCTTATTTCATCACTTTGCGTCTATGCCAAAATCAATGACCTTGGCTTTATTG
>JAFZDG010000346.1 GCA_017561285.1 Bacteroidaceae bacterium | reverse complement strand
AACGAGTTCGCCACCGATAGCGCGGAACATAACCTTTCGTGCTACGGTTGATGGAGAGTCATCGGGGACCGGTGTGATGGCATCGATGATGGCCCCGCGCTCGGCGTTGAGTGATTCGGCATAGTCGGCCGTTGCTTGCTCGATAGAGTCGAGTGCAGTGTCGGCAGTGCGGTTGTCTTGCGGGCGCAATATAATTGCGTCCCTACCTACGCCTACTTCTCTTTCTCGCGGTTTTCGTGCATCATCTCGTACATCTGTTGGCGAGTGTAGCGTCTCTTTTCGAGTTTGGCTATCATTGATAACTCCATTTCTCGGTCTATTCTTTCGGGATGTGTCGAAGATTCGGGCGTATTGTTTTGATTGTTGTTTTCGTCCTTTTTCATAACCTATAGCTTTGAGGATTGGTAATAATTCTTGTTGTGCTTGTGTTGATAATTGACTTAATAGGTCGTCAAGACTTTTCTTCTCTAAAAACTCGTCGATGGTATAAGCCGTTAGCTCGTTGATGTAGTCGTCACCTTTATAGGCTTTTGCAAGTTTTTGGCAAAAATCGGGAGCTAATTTTTCTATTTCGTTGACGAAGTGAGAGAGTTTATCTTTGAGGTTTTCGCTATTATAAAGTTTCTGTATGGCAGCGTGTGTAGCCTCGTGAATAAGCTCGACGTAGGTGTTTTCGCTGTTTTCGACAAAGGTATAGATTTTATCTCTATCTGCGTCGTAGATAGCACCTATTTTTTTATACTCTTTGAATCGTTCGTTAAACTCGGCATCGGTCATGTCGCGGTACAACTTGCGCAACTGAGCACGGGATGATACCTGAATAATCTCGGGTGCGTTGAAGTACTCCTTGAAGCGGTCTGTTGCAGCGTCGATAAGTTCAAGGTCTTCTTGAGAGCGAGAGCCAACAGGGGCGTTAAGTCCGGTAGAGGGTGGTGTTTGTTGGCTGTTAGCTACAACGGCTCGGGCGTAGTCGGTGAGTGACTCGTCGGGGCGGATAGGGCGGAAGCGGATTTGTGAGTCTTTGGGTCGTATTCTATAGATACCACTGTTGTTTTCGGCTTTGCGCTCTTTGATGTATGTAGCGAGTAGGTCGCCTTGTTGTTGCTGTTTCAACTCTTGTTCTCGGCGATATTTATCGGTAAGCTCCTCTTGGTATTCTTTGAGGTTTTCAATCTTTTGATTGATGTCCTCAATGGCCTTTTGCGATTGCTCGGTTTGCAAAACAATGTCATCAACGTTTACGCCTTTCTTTTGGAGACGTTCTTTTTCTTCTTGGATTTCGGCAACAATGGTATTTAATTTATTCTCTTCACCCAGCAATCTATCTGCCCAATAGCTATTACCACCGGCAGCCCATTCTTTGAATTGGTTGATTTCTTTTCTCTTGCTTTCGAGTTTCTCTATGAGTTTGTTGTAAGACTCGTACTTGCGCAATACGAAAGAGAGGTCGGCCTCGATTTGTGTGCGTTGTTGTTTGAGTTTTTCACGCTCTTGTTTGGTAACAATCTCGGCACGAACGGCTGGGTCGGTAATAAGAGCAGTCTTGAGTTCGGATGTATCAATGTCGCTTACGTCTAAAGTTTCAGCACCTTTTTTCATGGCCTCATTGTATAGTCCTTGCTTGAGTTGCAGGCGTTGAAGCATGAATACATCGACACTGTTGTTGGTGAGCATGTAGTTGATGCGTATATTCTCCCACTTGTTGCCTTGTCGCCAACCGCGACCCTCAATTTGACGGAGTTGTGTGAAGTTCCAAGGCAGAGATAGTATATACATATCGGTAGTGTTCTCTTGGAGGTTAAGACCTTCTTTGATAGCCGGGCTACCGATAACCACTTTTACGTCACCTCTGTTGAATGCTGATTGTATATTGACTCGCTCGGCATTGGATGTAGCACCTGTAATGATGCGTACCTCAGAGGGCTTAAATCCACTCTCATTTACGAGGTAGTCGCGTATCATGGGGAAGAATTCTACGCCTACCTCGGAGTAGATAATCTGTCCGGCATCGGGTCGATCCTTTTTGTTTTGCTCTATCAACTTGATAGTCGTATTGATTTTGGGCGAGTTCTTAACAAACTCGCGGTGGTTCTTGGGTCGGATGCCCAGCAGTGATGTTGCATAGGGAGAGAAAGCAGCTGCACGCGCATGTCCGATACCTTGCAATACGGTGTCATTGTCGTTGAGTAGGTCTTGTACAGCCGCCATTGCATCCTCGGTGAGTTCGTTGGGGTTGATTTTGTACTCTTTGTTGTGTCGGTCGGGGCGTACCAATTCGGGGTTGTCTTCTTCTCCTTTGGTGTCGATAAACTCGCTGAGGAGTTGTTGGAAGAGTCCGTTGTTGCGGAAGCGACGAACATTGGTTTTCTGTGTGGGGCGACCATTTGCGCCGATTTCCAATTCGTTGTCAGCCTCCATGAATGTAGAGAAGAATTGGTCCACATGAAAGAAACCTTTGCGCTCCAGCATTTTGTTGCCCACGAGAGATAATATAGAGTAATATTCAAGAGGCTTGTTGGTAAAAGGTGTAGCCGATAGGAGTAATACGTTACGACCGTTGTTTTCCTCTTGGATGTATTGTGCAGCGAGCCATGTTTTGAGTCCGAGGTCGGATGTGCGTTGGTTTTGGCTACGGAAGTCGGAAGAAACAGACTTGTCGAGGCGAACTTTGCTAACGATGTGGTTGCAGTTGTGTACTTCATCGACAGTGAGCCAGTCGAAACCGAAGTCTTCAAAGCCATAAGAGGTTTTGGCTCCACGTTTCATTCTGCCTTTTAGTTCTTGTTTCTTTTCAATCTCCTTCTGTATATCACGCTCGCTCTGGTGTTTCTTAAGGTCTTCGGTGATGTATGAGAAACGCTCTGCCAATCGGTTGTATGTATCGTCGCTGAATGACATAGCTTTGAGACCCTCGTATGTAACGAGTGTAAATTCGCCATCATTCACCTTGAAGTCGGTCAAGTCGTAGCTTGTGCCGAGGTTGCCGAGTGTATTGACGGTAGCTTGTGGCAATACCTCTTTGATAGTCTCCACCCATTGTTTAAGAATGTTATCATTGGGAACAACAATCAAGGGTTTGGTTGCGAAGCCGCGAGTCATGGCCTCGTGCATAGCGAGAATGCCCGAAAGAGTCTTGCCAAAACCCACTTCATGAGCCAAAACACCCACACCCTTAACAGTCATGCGACCGATGCCGGCCAACTGAACACTTGTAAGTTTGAGCGGTCTGCCCCGGAAGTCTTTGTTGATAGTAGAGAACATGGGAAAGCGCGAGTAGTCGGGGCGATAAGTAGAGTTGTATTCGCGGTTGAAAGCGGCGACAACTTGGTTTTGTGACGGTT
>JAFZDG010000345.1 GCA_017561285.1 Bacteroidaceae bacterium | reverse complement strand
CATTGTTCTTGGCCCTCACCCTCCGAGTCGTAGGCAATCTGTTGCGGATCGAAGACATCTGGGTAGTTTTCAGCAATATATATAGGAGCGACAATGTCAATGGTATCACGACTGCTTGCATTCATTCGCTCAGCATACTCCACATCTTCTATCAGCTCATTCACCTGCATGGCCATTATAACCGCCTCGTCACTTGTTATATCATGCATCGTATTGTTTATACGCTTGTCACTTGCAAAGAAAATAAACAAGGTAAGAAATACCAGCAACAAAAACATATTGAGCTTAAGAGGTTGAACCTGCGATGCAAACTTGCCCGCCACATATTCTTTTGTCAAGAATCCGGGGCGCGTAATCAACAACCACATCGTCTTGAGCTGTTGAGAATCCCACAAAAAAGCGTTATCCAAATAATCCAACAAGAATCGCTTTACAGTCATTCTATGGTCAGTAATATGTTGTCCACAGTTATGACAATACTCTCCTTTAAGTTTTGTGCCACAATTCAAACATTGCTCGGCCGAAACAGCATCATCCGTTTGCACTTTCTCTTCTAATGATTCTTCCATTGCACTTCATTTATTTGGTTGCAAAATTAAGCAAATTCTATACAGAACATACAATTAAATTATATACATTTTAGTTTACATTCATATTTATATGAGAATTATGAGTTATTTGTAGATATAAATGTAGGATTTTTTTATTTGATGTTTTGAAAACATCAAGATACCTTTGTAATTTGTAAATTATTGAATGACTAAACTTACTTTACACAATCTTCACACAACTTAAATACATCAAATCATACGTTGATAAGAGAGATAAAAAACAGAAGAAAGAAGAAGTAGATTTCATTCAAAACGAATAGCAACAAACTAAAACAAGAAACTATCAAATAAACACAAATAACAAAATCAAACGAATCTACAAAAATGAAAAAAACATTTAGAAATCTACTTTGTAGCGTAGTAGCACTGACACTACCTTTGGTGGCATTCGCCGATAACAAAGCTAAAGAGAACAACACACACTCGCCCCTCTACTTCGCCGTAGAGGTAGGTACTGGTAGCGCCTCTTGGATCGACAAGTCTTTGTCGTACTACACTTTCAAAGGCTCTAACTTCACTCTCGGATTTGAAATCATGAGAGCTGCCAACGGCGACTCTAAATGGGTACAACAACACCAATTGCGATACATAAACAGCAGTGGCGCTATCGCCTTCTCGGGCAAAGGTGGTTCAAAAATCCACTTTGGTAACTATACTTTCGGTATGATGAGCCACAGCACTGTAGCTCCCAACCTTCGACTCTACTACGGTTTCGATGCCGGCTTGTTGGGCGGTGTTGTCTTCAACGACCACGGTGGCAACAATCCCATGACGCTCAAGGGCGACCTGTCGGTAGGTTTCACCGGTATGATTGTATACGACTTCAAGTTGGGCAAGCTCCCCATCACTGCTCGTTACCAAATGTCACTCCCCGTATTTGCTGCATACATGCAAAACGAACAAGGCTACATGACTGCCGACTTTACTAACTTTATCAAATTTGGTACTTGGAACAACCACTTCAACATGCGTAACCGCTTGCACGTTGACCTTCGTTTCAACACCTGGGCTTTGCGTCTTGGCTACAACAACGACATCGTAACTCACTATGCTACTCCCAACCACTTCCAATACGTGTCGCACAACTTCGTTATTGGTTTTGCCGGCGACTTGGTTCGTTGGGGCAAGGATACTGATAAAAAAATCATTAAACCCGCACTTTACACTTATTGATTATGAAAGCTAAGCACTTACTATACATAGCAGCACTTATTTTTGTGCTCCCCTTGCAATCGTGCTTTATCAACCAAGATAAAGATATGGTGAACGATGCAAAAACCAACTTCGAGATGTTGTGGAAAATATGCGACGAATACTACTGCTATTTCGACTACAAAAACATCGATTGGGACTCTATCTACACCGCTTATGAACCTCGTGTTTATAATGGCATGAGCGACGATGAGTTGTTCATCGTATTGAGCGAAATGCTCGGCGAGTTGAAAGATGGACACGTAAACCTCTACAGCGACTACGCTACATCAAGATATTGGAATTGGTTCCAAGACTACCCCCAAAACTACGATGAGCGCCTCATTCTCGAGAACTATTTCCACTTCGACTACTTCAGCAAAGGTGGCTTTATTTACCAAATTTTGCCCGAGAACATCGGCTACATTCACTATGCCTCATTCGTAGATGAGTGCGATGACGCCATGCTCGACCACATGCTCACCATGTTCAAAGATTGCAAAGGTCTTATCTTCGATATCCGCAACAATGGTGGTGGCAACAAGGCCAATGTAAACAAATTGGCATGTCGCTTTACTACAGATAGCAAGGTTTTGAAAGGCTACTTATTGCACAAAACCGGTGTAGGTCACAATGACTTTACCGACACAATACCCGAGTACCTTACGCCTCCCGGAACAATAGGTTCTATACAATACCTCGATACTGACTCTGCAAATTTCAGCAACCTCGACAGTAAGCGTGTACGATTCCTCAAGCCCATAGCCGTGCTCAGCAACCGCAACGTATATAGTGCTGCAAACGACTTTATTCGCACAATGAAAGTTGTTGACAATGCAACTGTTATCGGCGACCGCTCGGGTGGTGGTGGTGGTATACCCGCCAGCTTCGACCTCCCCAATGGCTGGCATGTACGCCTCTCGGTAACACCCATGCTCGACATCAATAAACAACACACCGAAATGGGTATCGATCCCGATATAAAAATAGATATGGCTCCCGATGCCGAGATGACAGGTCGTGATGCTATCCTTGACAAAGCAATAGAACACTTGCTGGCAAAATAAAGAAGTCACTAAACAGATTATTATAATTATGAAAGCAAAACACCTACTATACTTAGCAGCATTTATATTTGTGCTCCCCTTGCAATCATGCTTTATCAACGAGGATAGGCACATTGTAAACGATGCCAAAGGCAACTTTGAGATGTTGTGGAAAATTTGTGACGAACACTATTGTTACTTCGATTACAAAAACATCGACTGGGACTCTATTTACACTGCCTATGAGCCTCGCGTATACAACGGTATGAGCGACGATGAGTTGTTTACAGTATTGGGCGAAATGCTTGGCGAGTTGAAAGATGGCCACGTAAACCTCTACTACGACTACAATCAATCGAGATATTGGAAATGGAGTGAGGACTACCCCCAAAACTACAATGAGCGACTCATTCTCGAGAACTATTTCCACTTCGACTACATTAGTAAAGGCGGCTTCACCTACCAATTCTTGCCTGGAAATATCGGCTACATTCACTACGATTCGTTTGAAAGCGACGTACCTGAGTATCTTCTCAACCACATGCTCACCATGTTCAAAGACTGCAAGGGTCTTATCTTTGACATCCGCAACAACGATGGTGGTAGTGTAGTAAACATCAATACATTGGCTTGTCGTTTTACCCAAGAGACCAACTTGCTCACTGGTTACAAATTGTATAAGACCGGTCCTGGTCACAGCGAGTTTGGCGATACAATTCCCGACTATCTTACTCCCCCCAGCTCCCTTATGGCAGCCGGTGAAGTAACGAGCACCGACGAATTGAATAATTTTGACAGCAAACGAGTAAGATTCCTCAAGCCTGTAGCTGTACTCACCAACCGCGAGGTTTATAGTTCGGCCAACGACTTTGTGCGCAAGGTGAAACTGTTCGATAACGTAACCATCATTGGCGACCGCACCGGCGGTGGCGCAGGTCTTCCCATCAACTTCGACCTTCCCAACGGTTGGTACGCACGCCTCTCGACCAATCCTGTAATCGACATCAAACTGCAACACACCGAGTTTGGTATCGACCCTGATATAAAAGTAGATATGGCCGAAGATGCTCTTGCAACAGGCCGCGATGCCATCCTCGACACTGCTATTGAGTACTTAATGGCTAAATAACAAAAGTTACTGCATATAATTTGTTCCTACACACCTATGGTATTGTGCCATAAACGTGTAGGGACAATTATTAGTCGCGATAAGATATTTATCTCATAAAAT
>JAFZDG010000344.1 GCA_017561285.1 Bacteroidaceae bacterium | reverse complement strand
TCAGTACTCTTTTCATTCTATGGAAAGAGGTAAGCGGCATTTTCAAAGGACTCTTTAAGTTCCGTATGAACGATGAAACACGATATGCCATCAACATCCTCATATCGATGATACCGGTAGGTATTGTAGGGTTGTTTTTCAAAGACTACGTTGAGGCTATCTTTGGATCGGGACTTACTATCGTTGGCTGTATGCTGTTAGTTACCGCCGCACTATTGGCATTTGCATACTACGCCAAGCCTCGCCCCAAAGAGAGTATCTCGATGCTCGATGCGTTCATCATCGGTTTGGCTCAGGCTTGTGCCGTTATGCCCGGCCTCTCGCGCTCCGGCAGTACTATTGCAACCGGATTGCTCCTGGGTAACAAGAAAGAAAATTTAGCCCAATTCTCTTTCTTGATGGTTATTCCACCCATCTTGGGCGAAGCACTACTCGATACCATCAAAATGATGAATGGCGAAAATGTTATAGGCGATATACCCATCTCGTCGCTCATTATAGGTTTCCTTGCAGCCTTCGTATCGGGTTGCGTTGCCTGCAAGTGGATGATAAACATTGTCAAGAGAGGCAAACTAATATACTTTGCTATTTACTGTATAGTAGCAGCCGCATTCTGTTTACTCTACGCACATTTTGCTTAAAGAATAGATTATGAACTTTACCGAAGGTGAAATATTTTACATCAACAAGCCTCTTCGTTGGACATCGTTCGATGCCGTCAAACGCGTGCGAATAGGTATTTTGCGCCGTTTACAACGTAAAAAAATAAAGGTAGGACACGCCGGCACACTCGATCCATTGGCAACCGGCGTAATGATTGTGTGTACCGGAAAGGCCACCAAACAAATAGACTCACTACAGGCTCAGACAAAAGAATACATTGCAACCTTGCAATTGGGTGCAACAACCCCCTCTTTCGACTTGGAAACCGAGATAGATGCTACATACCCATATGAGCACATTACACGCGAGCTCATTGAGAAGACACTGCCTCAGTTTACCGGCACCATACAACAAGTTCCCCCGGCATTCTCAGCCTGCAAAGTAAATGGTACTCGCGCATACAAGATGGCACGCAAAGGCAAAGAGGTAGAACTCAAAGCCAAAGAACTCGTTATAGATGAGATTGAGTTGCTCGACTTCACTCAGCCCGTAGCCAAAATACGCGTAGTATGCAGCAAAGGCACATACATACGAGCTTTGGCTCGCGACATAGGACAGGCACTCGACAGCGGGGCTCACCTCATTGCGCTCGAACGCACTCGCGTAGGTAATGTTCGCATAGAAGATTGCCTCAGCATTGATGCCATTGATGCCCTTTTGCAAGTGGCAGTTGTTGAAGATGAAGATGCCATTATCAAAGAATAATAATAACACAAGATAAACAACTACGAAATGAAACTTTCGCAATTTAAGTTTAAACTTCCCGAGGAGCAAATAGCCCTCCATCCTTCAAAAAATCGTGACGAATCGCGCTTGATGGTTGTCAACCGCAAAACAGGCGTAATAGAGCACCACATTTTCAAGGAAATCATCAACTACTATGACGACAAAGACCTCTTTGTCTTTAACGACACACGTGTTTTCCCTGCACGCCTCATTGGAAACAAAGAGAAAACCGGAGCTAAAATAGAGGTATTCCTGCTGCGCGAGCTCAACGAAGAGCATCGCCTCTGGGACGTATTGGTAGAGCCGGCACGCAAAATCCGTATTGGCAACAAGCTTTACTTTGGCGAGGATGACTCTATGGTGGCTGAGGTTATTGACAACACCACCTCTCGTGGTCGTACCCTGCGTTTCCTCTATGACGGTCCGCACGATGAGTTCAAACAAGCATTGTACCAACTCGGCGAGACTCCTCTACCCATATACATCAAGCGCAATGCCGAGCCCGAAGATGCCGAACGTTACCAATGTATCTTTGCCCAACACGAAGGTGCAGTAGTAGCACCGGCTGCCGGATTGCACTTCAGCCGCGAGCTATTTAAACGTATGGAGATAAAGGGCATTGAAAGCGGCTTTGTTACACTCCACTCGGGATTGGGCAATTTCCGCGAAATTGACGTGGAAGATCTCACCAAGCACAAAATGGACTCTGAGCAACTCATTGTTACACCCGAGATTGTCACACAACTCAATACCACCAAAGACGAGGGACACAAAGTATGCGCTATAGGCACATCGGTATTGCGCGCACTCGAAACAGCCGTAAGCACCAACGGTCACATTAAGTCGTATAACGGGTGGACCAATAAGTTTATCTTCCCCCCCTACGATTTTACGGTTGCCAACAGCCTCGTATCTAACTTCCATATGCCCTACTCGACTATGCTTATGATGGTTGCAGCTTTTGGAGGATACGAAATCATTTTCGAAGCATACAACACCGCCATCAAAGAGGGATACCGCTTTGGCGCATACGGCGATGCAATGCTCATTCTCTGATAAATATATATCAACAACATACCAATAGCGAGGTGGCTCTTTATAGCAACTTCGCTATTTTTTTATTCGTCAAGTCCCACCACACAAGTACAACACACAATACAACAACATATTAACATAATTTACCGCGCTTTTAACCAAGCATTAAGTTGTAATTTGTACCTTTGCAAAGAACTTAATCAACACATATATGATATATATTATTTTTATAGTATTTGCCATTCTCAGCTATATTGTACAACATATGCTGAAGAGTCGCTTTGAGAAGTATTCAGAAGTACCTATGCCCTATGGCCTCACCGGCAAAGACATTGCAGAGCGTATGCTTCGTGAAAACGGAATTACCCACGTTGCCGTAACCCATACACCCGGCACTCTTACCGACCACTACAACCCCCAAACACACACTATCAACCTCAGTGACGGCGTATATAACAGTTGTAGTATAGCAGCTGCCGCTGTAGCAGCCCACGAAACAGGCCACGCCTTGCAGCACGCCACAAGCTACGCTCCGTTGAAGATGCGTTCTTCGCTTGTGCCCGTAGTTAATTTCGCATCCAATTGGACACAATGGATATTGCTCATAGGCATTTTCACCATCGAGTCTTTTCCGCAAATTATGCTTGCCGGTATCATACTCTTTGGCCTTACCACTCTCTTCAGTTTTATAACTCTACCCGTAGAAATCAACGCCAGCCAACGCGCCCTTGCTTGGCTCAATACGGCCGGTGTTACCAATACTCAAACACACCCTATGGCCAAAGATGCGCTTAAATGGGCCGCCTACACCTATGTTGTTGCCGCACTCAGTTCATTGGCCACATTGGTATATTACATTCTTATGTTTATGGGACGTAGTGACGACTGATCGTTGCATTTGATAAGCATCACAACCTGCCGAAAAAATCCATCGGCAGGTTTTTTAATATTATCGCCACAAGCCCAAAAACAATAGATTTAAATTTGTTGACTTTGCATATGATTTGTATTATCTTTGCAGTACAAAATTTCATTAAAACACAACGATATGGCACAAAAACCCTCTATACCTAAAGGCACTCGCGACTTTTCACCCGAAGAGATGGCACGCCGCAACTATATATTCAACACCATTCGTGAGGTATATGCTCTCTATGGATTCAGCCAAATTGAGACTCCCGCAATGGAAACCCTACAAACCTTGATGGGTAAATATGGAGAAGAAGGTGACAAACTTCTCTTCAAAGTACTCAACTCGGGCGACTTCCTATCGGGAGTTGAGGATGCCGAGTTGTGTGAGCGTAACACCGCTCGCTTGGCGGCACGCTTATGCGAAAAGGGATTACGATATGACCTTACCGTACCCTTTGCTCGCTATGTTGTAATGCATCGTAACGAACTTACATTCCCCTTCAAACGCTATCAGATACAACCTGTATGGCGCGCCGACCGTCCTCAAAAAGGACGCTATCGCGAGTTTTATCAATGCGATGGCGACATCATCGGCTCTGATTCACTGCTCAATGAGGTTGAATTGCTCCACATCATCGATGATGTATTTACCCGCCTCAATATCCGCGTAGCCATCAAACTCAACAACCGCAAAATTCTTACCGGTATAGCCGAGATAATAGGCGCTCCCGAAAAAATCATAGATATAACCGTAGCTATTGACAAACTCGACAAAATAGGTCTTGACAAAGTAAATGAAGAGTTACGCGACAAAGGCCTAAGCGAAGAGGCCATTGCACAATTGCAACCCATCATCCTGCTTGAAGGCAGCAACGAGAGCAAGTTGCAAACCTTGCGCCAAGCACTTGCTCAGTCGGAGACTGGTCTGAAAGGTATCGATGAGTTGGAGTTTATCCTCGGCAAATTGGCTCATCAACCACTCAAAGCACAACTCGATATAGACCTCACACTGGCACGCGGTCTTAACTACTACACCGGAGCTATATTGGAGGTAAAAGCACTCGATGTACAAATAGGCAGCATAACAGGAGGTGGCCGATACGACAACCTTACAGGTGTATTCGGTATGCCCAATGTGTCGGGTGTTGGTATGTCATTCGGTGCCGACCGCATATACGATGTATTGAGTCAACTCGACTTGTTCCCCACCGACTCTCTACAAGCAACACAAGTGATGTTTGTGAATTTTGGCGACAAAGAGAGTGATGTGTGTATGCAACACGCTGCTCTTTTCAGAGCACAAGGCATACGCACCGAAGTATTTCCCGAGTCGGCCAAGATGAAGAAACAGATGGGATATGCCGATGCACACCACATACCCTATGTGGCACTTGTAGGCGAGAGCGAGATAGAGGCAGGAAAAATTGCTCTCAAGAATATGATTACCGGCGAACAACAACTGGTTACCCCTCAAGAAGCAATTTCCATCATAACTCAATAGCCCTATGACAACAACCAAAGAAATAGCAATCCTGCGACTTGCTATCGATATGATAAAGACCGATAACAAGATACATTGCGAGGAGATTTCTTGGGTTAATCAATTATCGAAACAATACAAATATAGCCAAGAGGAGATACAGGCTGTTCACAACATTACGTTTCGTAATGCCATAGAGACCATCCGTCAACTCGATACTGCTTCACGCAACGAGATTATAGACTCGTTGCGTGAAATTGTTTCTGTCGACAACAATATTGACACCAACGAACGAATACTATTAACAGCTATTCTTATGTCGCTCCATGAGGATAGTTGTCAAAAAGTACAAATCATTACTGCCGATGCACGTTGTTTTGAAAATTTCGACAAGCAACTTATATACCTCAACCAACGCGAGTGCAACGACATTATACAAACAATAGGCAACAACTACACCTCTATCAGTCGTCAATTGAAGCACTGCGATATAGAGTTCTTTTTCTTTCCTCATATTATACATAAACTATCGGCTTCGCCCGCCTATATCAAACAAGCCATAGAGTTGCTTTTGCCCACCTTCTCACAAATAGAACAAAGCGAACTGGGCAGGTACACAACAAGCGACTATTGTGCTTATATCAGAAAGATAATGGGTGAAGATGCCGAGCCATTCAAATTCGATGCCTTTGTAATGATAAAAATACAAAGCAGCCATCACTACGACAACCATACGGTCGACTTCCTGTGCATAGATTGCACCCACAATCCTCTCGACAGCATCAATCGTTTCATAGACCATATGGATATGGATATTGCCTTCGACACACTCCCCTTCCATGGTTGCTATCGCACACTGTTGGATATGATAAGTCAAGAGTCGAAGCTCAACTACAACCTACTACTCGAAGATGATATATTCTACTTATACGACAACCACAAAAAGATAGCTCTCGACATAAGAGGTACCGAACGAAAAACACTCTTTACCTTATTCTTACTCTATGGCCGGGAAGGCATCAACAACCACACTTTTGCACAGCTCGATTGCAACTCACAACTGGGACAAGATGCCATTACCATCTACCGCTACTTTGCCAATGAAAAAAACTACCGATTGATAGAATCGGCCCTTAACAGTGAAAATGAGCCTTCAGTCATCGTCAACCTTCGCGATATAACCAAGCGTATCTCTCATATCGGTTTTATCAAAAAGGCCTTCTCTTCGGTGGCATCTCTCAAATCGCCCGAAAACTACTATCCGGTTAAGGTCAAAGGCGAACACACATATAATATATCATTGCCTCTCGACAAAATCAGAGTCAGACGTTATAGAGATGATGACACAGAGCCTCTTAACATTCATTTTTTCAAATAAGAGAAATTTGCACATCTGCTCCGGACAAGCCATCTTGCCATATGGCACAACCGAATCCATAACAAAACGATGCAAAATAGCATTTTTCGTTACAAGGAAGCAACATTCACGCTTAGGGCGTTAAAAAATTGCAAAAACCGAGTGTCATAAACCCTGCAATATGGCAAGGAATTTTTGCATTATGCATTTGTAATGTATTTTTGCACAATCAAATTTTATCTTTGAATCAATATGAACAACTACTTTGAAAAAGGACTCACCGATGAGCAAGTAATTGCCAACCGCGAGAAATATGGCCGTAACGAACTCACACCACCGGCCAAAACGCCACTATGGAAACAATTTATAGAAAAACTCCAAGATCCTATTATACGCATTCTTCTCATAGCATGGATTTTATCGGTTGGAGTAGCCATCTATCAAGTCACTACCGGAGCCGAAGGTTACGACGCTTTTTTTGAACCCATAGGTATCTTGATAGCTATATTGCTTGCCACCGGCATTGGATTTGCATTTGAAATAAGTGCCAACCGCAAATTCGACATTCTCAATCAGGTGGGTGATGAGAGTCTTGTAAAAGTTGTTCGCAATCATAACATCATAGAGATACCCAAAAAAGAGGTCGTTGTAGGCGATATTGTCATCATAAATACCGGTGACGAAATACCGGCCGATGGTATTCTGATAGAGTCAGTTTCGCTACAAGTCAACGAATCGACACTCACCGGTGAGCCTGTAGCCAATAAATATGCCGATCCCGAGAAGAACGATCCTCGTGCTACATACCCAAGCAATATGCTACTCAACGGATGCACCGTTATGGAGGGACATGGCGTTATGGAGGTACAGCAAGTCGGAGATGCCACAGAATATGGCAAGGTGTACAAAGGAGCACAAATCGAAAACGATATAGAGACTCCGCTCAACATTCAACTCAACAAGCTGGCTAATCTTATCACCAAAATCAGTTATACCATAGCGGCTCTCATCATCGTCATACGTTGCATCTCTTTCTTTTCGGGTGATTACGCTACAGATTGGATAAGCATTGGTCAATATA
>JAFZDG010000343.1 GCA_017561285.1 Bacteroidaceae bacterium | reverse complement strand
GTTTATTGCATTCCGCGCTACCGTTGAGTTGCTCAAAGATAGAGGTATGGAGTCGTTGCTCGATGAGGTGTATGAAAAGTCTATAGCACAACGCAACCTGCCCAAAGAAGAGATTGTGAACTATGTCAAGGAGGTATATGCCCCCTTCACAATGGAAGATATTTCTCGCAAGATATCGGATATGTTATCGGATGGCGTAGAGTGTCCGGTGGAGATTGTATATCAATCGCTCGAAGGTATGCATCAAGCCATACCCAATCATCCCGGCGACTGGTACTTCTCGGGCAATTATCCCACTGCAGGTGGTAACAAGTTGGTAAATGAAGCCTATATCCGTTACTACGAAAAAGTGAAAGGTATAAAAAAATAAAGACGCTGTATGACAGGGGTGATAGAGTTTCTGACCGAATTGCGAGAGCATAACAATCGAGAATGGTTTCAAACCAACAAAGGTCGATATGATGTTTTGCGCAAGCAATTTATAGAGCGTGTAGAGCAACTTATCACCTTATTGGCACAGCACGATGACGAATTGCGAGGGTTGCATGTGCAAGATTGTATCTATCGCATCTATCGCGATATACGATTCTCGCCCGATAAGACACCCTATAAAACATACTTCTCGGCCTATATGGCAAGAGGTGGTCGCAAAAGTCCGCGTGCCGGATATTATCTGCATATAGAGCCTGGTAATGTAGCCCTATCGGGTGGTATATGGTGTCCTGAACCACGCCTTATCAAAGCACTTCGGCAAGCTATATACGACAATCTCGATGAGTGGAAATCGATCGTTGAAGCCCCCGCTTTTGTGAGCCAATATCCGATGTTTGTGGGAGAAACACTCAAAGCAGTGCCTCGTGGATATATGCGTGAAGGTGAGCATGTAGAGTGGGTAAAACGCAAAGATTACACCGTATGGGGTGGAGTGCCCGACTCGTTTATAGAGCAACCCGATTGGATAGAACAAGCCGCTCGTAAGTTGTTGCTGATAAAACCGATGAATGATTTTCTTAACTATACAGTAGATGAGCTTTCCTATTAATGGGAAGCTCATTTTATTTTGTTCTACATTTCAACATAGCGTTTGTATTGATTATTATAAGATAGATGTTAAAAAATAGAATAATTCACTTGCTACTGCGCTCTATTTTTATTAACTTCGCAACTTAATAATTTTACAACACTTAAGACCTACCAATTATGACAGAGGTTGAAAAAAATGATAAAATCAACGAAGAAGGCCGTAGCCTTAACTTCATTGAAGAGATAGTAAAGACCGACCTTGAGGCCGGTAAGAACGGAGGCCGATTGAATACACGTTTTCCGCCCGAACCCAATGGCTATTTGCACATAGGCCATGCCAAAGCTATATGTATGGACTTTGGTATTGCCGAACGTTATGGCGGTACTTGCAATCTTCGTTTTGACGATACCAATCCCGTTAAGGAAGATGTAGAATATGTTGATGCCATTATGGAAGATATCCATTGGCTCGGATTTGATTGGGGCGATCGTCTATATTACGCATCCGACTATTTCCCTCAATTGTTCGATTTGGCTGTACGCCTTATCAAAGAGGGTAAAGCATATGTTGAGGAGCAAACATCTGAGGAGATTGCTGCTCAAAAAGGTACACCCACAACACCCGGACAAGAGAGCCCCTTCCGCAACCGTCCTGTTGAGGAGAGCCTCGACTTGTTTATGCGTATGAACGCCGGTGAATTTGAGGAGGGTACACTCACGCTACGTGCCAAGATAGATATGGCATCGCCTAATATGCACTTCCGCGATCCTATTATGTATCGCATCCTCAAGCACCCCCACCACCGTACAGGTACTACATGGAATGTATATCCTATGTATGACTTTGCACACGGACAAAGCGACTACTTTGAGGGCGTAACACACTCTTTGTGTACACTCGAGTTTGTTCCTCACCGTCCGCTCTACGATCTCTTTGTCGATTGGGTGAAAGGTGGTGAAGATCTTGACGACAATCGTCCTCGACAATATGAGTTCAACAAGCTCAATCTTAGCTATACGCTTATGAGTAAGCGCAACCTGCTCATTCTCGTTAAAGAGGGCTTGGTAAATGGTTGGGACGATCCCCGTATGCCTACACTTTGTGGTTTCCGTCGTCGCGGTTACTCGCCCGAGTCTATACGTAAGTTTGTCGATAAGATTGGTTACACTACCTATGAAGCTGTCAATGACTTTGCCTTGTTGGAGAGTGTTGTGCGTGAAGATTTGAATGCTCGTGCTACTCGCGTATCGGCTGTTATCGATCCCGTAAAACTTATTATTACCAACTATCCCGAAGGTC
>JAFZDG010000032.1 GCA_017561285.1 Bacteroidaceae bacterium | reverse complement strand
TTTGTTGCCCCCCCCTGCTGGGTATTGTTTTCGATACCTGCGTTGTGAGAGCCATTTTACTCATATTGTTACGCCATATCCTCCATTGCCGAGTATCGTTTTCGATACCTGCATTGCAGAGGACATTTTGCGTATGTTGTCACCTCATCTGCTGGGTATTGTTTTCGATACCCGAGTGAGGGCTTGTTACCATAATACGGTGCTTCCCCTAAATACGTTGCGCTCCCAACTTTACATAGGTATCGTTTTCAATACCCGAGAAGACTTGTTTCCACTCATTTGGCCGCCACTTGTTGCTAGGTATCGTTTTCGATACCCATCATTGAGGACGGTGGTATATTTTATCCTCACCTCTGTCTGCCGGGTATTGTTTTCGATACCTAGCAGCTTAGAGTAGGTGTGTTTCGCTTAGCTCTTTGCCGAGTTTATGAAGGAAATTCTCGATGTCCATTATTCGGCTTGCCGAAGGTCGCTTCGACCCGTTGATGTAGTTGCGAAATAGGGTTTCGTTAATACCCATCGCCTTTGCAACTTGTCCGGCATTTAGTTCCGGAAATCTCTCAAATAGCCAACCAATCGGATTCTCCTTTTTGAAAAACTCTTCTCCTGTCATAGCTGCATATCTTTTGTTCTACAAAGGTATAAAAAAAATCGCACTTTACAAATAGAAAGGTATCGTTTTCGATACCTATGAAGGGGATGTAGTACATTTTGAGGGGAAAGGGGTTCTTTTATGGTTGGGTATTGTTTTCAATACCCATCAGATGCGGCTGGTGTATATCATTGTTGCATACAGCCTTGTTTGGGTTCACCTGGGTATCGAAAACGATACCCATCAACCAAAGGGGCGAAACACCACTCTGCAACACCTTGCCCACAGCCCTCCTGGGTATCTAAAACGATACCCGGCAATCAATGATGACTTCTCTTGAAATACATAGGTATCGAAAACGATACCTATCTTAGTAGTGGGCACTCCCTCTACTAATTTCCCCATGTAGTTGTGGGTATCGAAAACGATACCCAGCAAATACAGACGGTGGATATCATTGTTGCGCACAGCCTTGTTTTGACCCACCTGGGTATCGAAACGATACCCAGCAGTGGAGGAGATTGGGTAACAATATGAGCGAAAAGTCTCTCCCCTCGCAGATATCGAAAACGATACCCAACAAGTAAGAATGATATGGGGTTGCTCGATAATATATCGGCCAACCCCATACTATATTAAATGTAGATAGATACTGTACTATTTAAGATGGTACTCTACACTCTGATCCTTTCCCTCGCTATCGGTCCAAGTCAGGCGATAGTTGCCCTTGAAACCTCGCCACTCGATTTTTCCATCAGCATCGGTGTAGAGAGTTTCGTTTGTGCGCCACTCCTTGAGGATGAGATTCGAAACGGCATAGTAGGCGAGTTTTGGTTTCATATCGCGGGTGAAGAGACCCGAAATGGTAGGGTCATCCTTATATCCGCATCCATCCACAAGATTCCACCAATTGATAGAGTTCATAGTCGGGTAGCTGAACCATAGACGGAAGAGGTTTGTAGCGACAATAGCTTGAATCATCTCTCCGCGATAGTCCGAGCCCGGCGATGTGATTGTAGTCTCGCTCATACACAATGGCAGATTGTTCTCGGAGAGTTTGTCGAAGATGTAGTACGCCTTTTCGGGAGTCCAGAACTCCTTACCTTGTGCCACATGCTCGGTGTTGCGGTGAGTTCGTGCAAGGTGCATCTGGATACCGATAACATCGATCTTTGCTCCACGCTCCAAGAGGTGCTTAACCTGGTCGCTATAGATGTCGGCATTCTCATATTTTGAGTCGGACATTGTTTCGTTGATGTAGAGAAGAGCACCTCCCTTGTTCAACTCCTCGGCAAGTTTATATGCGCGATAGACATAGTCGCCAGGCATAAGGCCAAATCGGGTGCTCTTGGTGAGTTTTGCACCGGGAATAAGGGTGTTGTCGCGATGGTCGAAGTAGCTCTCGTTTACAACATCCCAGGTATCTATACGGCCATCGTATTGCGCCATAAGCTCCTTTATGTTGTTGTACATTCTCTCGTCCAATATGCGAGTGTATTCGGGTACAATGGTAGCAATCTCGTCTGCCGAGAGCTTGTTATATGTAGGGCAATGGCGCTCCTCAGGCTTCTCTACAAGGAATCTATCGAGTGTATCGAGGGCTGCCAATTCGTGAGCAGGAACTCCCTCTCGCTGCCAGCTTGGAGTTTGTATCACATGCCCCCAAAGCAGAGGGTG
>JAFZDG010000342.1 GCA_017561285.1 Bacteroidaceae bacterium | reverse complement strand
TCTCTTGCAGGCCCTTACCCTCATGCAAGCGAAACTCCTCTATCTGCACGAGCGCAGCATTAACAGCACTCATCAACGCCGAAGCCTCGTCTTCATGCAACTCGGCACTCTCAACCGTAAGAATATCGGGCATACGCATAAGCACCGAGAACCAATCTTGGGGTGTATCTATACCGGCCTCAATAGCAGCATTGACAATCTGGTCGTGATAACCTTTGAGTACTCCCACATTGATACGCGAAGAGCCTTCGGCTGTAATATTCTCGGTACGAATGGTAAGATCCACCTTTCCTCGTTCCAATCTACGAGCCACTTCGCCACGAATTTCCATCTCTTTCTCACGATAAAGAGAGGGTATGCGGGTAGAGAGATCGAGTTGTTTGCTATTGAGCGACTTTATCTCTACAGTAATCTTTTTATTGGGCAATTCGGCAACACCTTTGCCAAATCCAGTCATTGATTGTATCATAGTCATTATAAATGTTTGTGCAAAATTAATTTATTTCGCGATGAAACTTCCCATAAATTGCGAAAAAAGAGTTATTTTTGTGCATCATATTCAAAATATGCCCATATATGCCCAATATAATTCATATAGAAACCTCGACCGAGGTATGCTCGGTGGCGTTATCGAGCGATGGCGTAGTGAAATTTCACCGTCAAAATTTTGAAGGACCCTCTCACGCATCACTACTGGGTGGCTATGTCGAAGAGTGCGTAAAGTTTGCACGCGAAAACAACATAGAGCCACACGCCGTAGCAGTAAGCAGCGGTCCTGGTTCGTACACAGGATTGCGCATTGGTGTATCCGAAGCCAAAGGTTTGTGTTTTGGTCTCAATCTGCCGTTGATAGCAGTGAGTACGCTCGAGCTTTTGTGCTGCACAGCTATGTTCAGAGTAGATATCGAGGAAGATGCTCTCATATGCCCCATGATAGATGCTCGCCGTATGGAAGTATATGCCGCCGTATATAACGAATGCCTCGAACCGATAATGCCGGTAGGTGCATATATCGTAGATGAAAATACATTTGCCGAGGTATTGTCGCAACGAAAAGTAATATTCTGTGGCAATGGAGCTGCCAAATGTCGCGAGGTAATAAACCATCCCAATGCTATATTCGTTGATGGTGTATATCCTTTGGCTACAGGTATGCTGGCTCTTGCCGAGCGTGCTTTCGTACGCCAAGAGTTTAACGATGTAGCCTACTACGAACCTTTCTACTTGAAAGAATTTGTAGCTACAACTCCCAAGAACAAAGTTTTATAAGAATATATAGAGAGTATCATGCTTGAATACAACTCACAACAGAAACAACTCCTACTGCCCGAGTATGGGCGCAATGTGCAACAAATGGTTGACCACTGTCTTACCCTCGAAGACCGCGAGGAACGTACACGTTGCGCATATACCATTGTCAACATTATGAGTAGTCTTGTACCCCATTTGCGCGAAATTGATGACTTTAAGCACAAATTGTGGGATCACTTGGCCATTATGTCCAATTTCAAACTCGATATAGACTACCCCTGCGAAATAGTACACAAAGAGAGTCTCGAGACACTCCCCGAGCGCATAGCATATAGCAACTTCGACATACGGCTTCGCCACTACGGACATTTTACCGAAGAGATGCTCAAAAAGGCCCAAGCAATGCCCGAAGGCGATGAGCGTAATGCATTGGTTGAAATGTTGGCCAACTATATGAAACGTTCATATCTCACCTGGAACAAAGACAATGTTGAAGATGAAAAAATATGGCAAGACATACGCGAATACACACGCGGCATCATAGACATTGACACCCCCTTGTTGCGAGCAAAAGAGATAAAAGAGAGCATAGGCTCGCAACAACAAGGCAAACAAAACAACAAAAAGAAAAAGAAGAAATAACGACATATCCCCACACCATATAACACACTTATCATATGGCATCATTTATTGTAGAGGGCGGTCATCGCCTGCAAGGTGATCTTATACCACAAGGAGCCAAAAATGAGGCATTACAAATCATATGTGCCACATTACTCACCTCCGAGCGTGTAACAGTAAAAAATATACCCGACATTCGCGACATCAACAACCTTATACAACTTCTGCGCGATATGGGAGTAGGAGTAACGCGCGACTCGCTCGACACCTATACATTCTGTGCCGCAAACCTCAATATGGACTACTTACAAAGCGATGAATTTCTGTCGAAATGCACTGCTTTGCGTGGCTCGGTAATGATGTTAGGCCCATTGGTAGCCCGATTTGGATATGCCCGTATGCCCAAGCCCGGAGGCGACAAGATAGGTCGTCGTCGTCTCGACACACACTTCTTGGGAATACAGAAGTTGGGAGCATCGCTCTCTATAGATATGGAAAAATCGGTGTACGAAATCAGAGCCGAGAAACTTCGTGGCACCTATATGCTACTCGATGAAGCTTCTGTTACCGGTACGGCCAACATACTCATGGCTGCCGTAATGGCCGAAGGAACTACCACCATATACAACGCAGCTTGTGAACCCTATCTACAACAGCTCTCACGTATGCTCAACAGCATGGGTGCGCACATCGAAGGCATTGGCTCCAACCTCCTCACCATACAAGGTGTGGGCTCATTGCATGGTTGCACACACACCATTCTGCCCGATATGATTGAGGTAGGTTCTTTTATAGGTCTTGCCGCTATGACAGGCTCGGACATTACCATCAAAAACGCATCGGTCAAAAACTTAGGCATCATTCCCGACAGTTTCCGCCGATTGGGTATCACCATTGAGCAAGAAGGCGACGACTTACATATTCCGCAACACGACATATACGAGATAGACACCTTCCTCGATGGCTCAATTATGACCTTTGCCGATGCACCCTGGCCGGGACTTACCCCCGACCTGCTCAGTGTATTTCTCATCGTAGCCACACAAGCCAAAGGCAGTGTACTTATACACCAAAAGATGTTTGAAAGTCGCCTATTCTTTGTAGATAAGCTGATAGATATGGGGGCGCAAATCATTCTATGCGATCCACACCGCGCAGTAGTAATAGGCCAAGAACGTCGCCATCCGTTGCGTGCTTGCGATATGGTATCGCCCGACATTCGTGCCGGAGTAGCGATGCTCATTGCCGCTATGAGTGCCGAGGGAACAAGCCGCATACACAACATCGAACAAATAGACCGAGGCTACCAAGAGATAGATCGCCGTCTCAATGCCATAGGCGCTCGCATCACCCGCTTATAATACATTACCGTATGATACGCCGAGAAGAATTGATAAAAATTGGGCAATTTAACAAGCCTCATGGGGTACATGGTGAAATATCTTTTACCTTCACCGACGATGTATTCGACCGAGGAGAATCGCCCTACATCGTATGTTGCATTGACAACATCTATGTCCCCTTTTTCATAGAAGAATACCGCTTTAAGACAGGTTCTACAGCACTCATTAAGCTTGCAGATATTAACAACGATACAGCCGCACGCGACTTCACCAACTTAGAGGTTTTCTATCCCAAGTGCCACTATGTTGAAGATGACGAAGAGGCTACTCCCGATGACTACTTCATTGGCTACACCATCAACGATATTACCTACGGCACATTGGGAGAAGTGACGGCCATTGATGATAGTACAATCAACGTACTCTTTGTCGTTACAACACCCGATGAACGCGAACTTCTCATACCCGTACAAGAAGCATTTGTACGCGCCATCGATGAGGACGAGCACATCATCCATATGGATTTACCCGAAGGCTTGTTAGACATGTAGCACCAACAAACATAGCTACATAGGAAAACACGAGGTCGCACCCCAATGAAACGATGCGATCTCGTTTATTTTTTAACATACATCTATAAAAATAATAGACTATAAACATACATTATTTCGATAATTTATAGTAATTTTACGACCGATTTACGGCACACACGTAATGTGTAAAGTAGTCAATATGTATTTTTTTATAACGAAAAACACTTAAACTACACTTAATCAATAAAAACTATGGCAGAAAGTAAAGAAAAACTGTTCGACCTATTTCCTCCTGTAAGCACACAGGAGTGGAAAGAAAAAGTGGTCGCAGACTTGAAAGGAGCCGATTTTGACAAAAAGCTCGTATGGAGAACCTCAGAAGGGTTCGATGTAAAACCGATGTACCGCGAGGAAGACATTGAGAACTTGAAGACTCTCAACTCTCTCCCCGGTGAGTTCCCCTATGTTCGTGGTACACGCACCGACAACGATTGGATGACACGTCAAGACATCGATGTAGTAGATGTGAAAGCCGCCAACGAGAAAGCCCTCGACATCCTCGAGAAAGGCGTTAACTCGCTCGGTTTCCATATGCAAGGTGAGCAAATAAGCGTAGAGAACCTCGCCGTATTGCTCAAAGGCATCCATGCAGAGTGCATCGAAATCAACTTTATGGTGTGCATCCGCAACGCTGCTAAGTTGGCTACCGCCCTTACTGAATATTATACAGCCAAGGGTTACAACCTCGCCGAATTGCGCGGTTCTATCAACTTCGATCCCTACAAACGCATTCTCAAAAAAGGTAAAGACGTTGAGAACGTTGCAGCTATGGCAAGCGAAGTATTGGCAGCTGCTGCTCAATTGAAAAAATACCGCGTACTTGCTGTTGATGCATTGCTCATCAACAACGCCGGTGGCCACATCACACAAGAACTTGGTTACGCCCTCGCTTGGGGTAACGAGTGGATGGCTGCAATGACCGATGCCGGTTACAAAGCCGAAGAGGTTGCTTGTCGCATCAAATTCAACTTTGGTATTTCATCGAACTACTTCATGGAGCTTGCCAAATTCCGTGCAGCTCGTATGTTGTGGGCTCAAATCGTAAAACAATACAATCCTGCTTGCGACTGCGCTTGCAAGATGATGGCTCACGCCACTACATCTGAGTTTAACCAAACCATCTACGATGCACACGTAAACTTGTTGCGTACTCAAACCGAAACTATGAGTGCAGCTCTCGGTGGTGTAGATTCTATCACTACCCTCCCCTTCGACAATGTTTACACTACTCCCGATGAATTTTCAGAGCGTATTGCCCGCAACCAACAACTCTTGCTCAAAGAAGAGTCGCATCTCGACAAGATTACCGACCCCGGTGCAGGTTCATACTACATTGAGAACTTGACAGTATCTATCGCCGAGCAAGCATGGAACTTGTTCCTCGACATCGAGGAGCGCGGAGGTTTCCACGCAGCATTGAAAGCCGGATACATCCAAGAGCAAGTAAACACTGTAGGTGCAAGCCGTCTTGGCAACGTAGCCCGTCGCAAAGAGATACTCTTGGGTAGCAACCAATATCCCAACATCAACGAGAAAGCTGCCGAGAAAATTGCTCCTGCTGCAAGTTGCGGTTGTGGTTGCTCAGGCGAGTGCAAACCCGAGTTGCCCACACTCAACTTCCAACGTGCAGCAAGCGAATTTGAAGCATTGCGTTTGGCAACAGAGGCTGCCGAGAAACAACCCGTAGTATTTATGCTCACTATCGGTAATCTCGCTATGCGCTTGGCTCGTTCACAATTCTCATCTAACTTCTTCGGTTGCGCCGGTTACAAGATTATCGACAACCTCGGTTTCGATACAGTACAAGCCGGTGTAGATGCAGCACTCGCTGCCAACGCCGATATCGTAGTACTCTGCTCAAGTGACGAAGAGTATGAAACACTCGCTCCCGAAGCATTCAAGTACCTCGATGGTCGCGCACACTTCGTAGTAGCCGGTGCTCCTGCTTGCAGCGAAGACTTGAAAGCATTGGGTATCACAGAGTTTATCAACGTTCGTAGCAACGTTTTGGATACACTCAAGAGCTTCAACGCCAAATTGTCTATTTAATCAATCGTAAAAAAGAAAAAAGATGAGACCTAATTTTAAAAATATAGATATTAAGGCCGATGCTTTCGGCCAGAAGGCTTGCGGCTCGGTACCCTGCAACGATGCAGAGAAATGGGTTACTCCCGAGCTTATCCCCGTTAAGCCTACTTATACTCGTGAAGATATCGAAGGACTTGAGCACTTGAACTATGTATCAGGTCTTCCTCCTTTCCTTCGTGGTCCGTATAGCGCCATGTATGCCGTACGTCCTTGGACAATCCGTCAATATGCAGGTTTCTCGACAGCCGAAGAGTCTAACGCCTTCTATCGCCGCAACCTTGCATCGGGCCAAAAAGGTCTTTCGGTTGCATTTGACCTTGCTACACACCGCGGTTACGATGCCGACCACGCTCGCGTAGTGGGTGACGTAGGTAAAGCAGGTGTATCTATCTGCTCACTCGAAGATATGAAAGTTCTTTTCGATGGTATTCCTTTGAACAAGATGTCGGTTTCGATGACTATGAACGGTGCTGTACTTCCTGTGCTCGCTTTCTACATCAACGCAGGTCTTGAGCAAGGTGCCAAACTCGAAGAGATGGCCGGTACTATCCAAAACGATATCTTGAAAGAGTTTATGGTGCGTAACACTTATATCTACCCGCCTGAATTCTCAATGCGTATTATCGCCGACATCTTTGAGTACACTTCTCAAAATATGCCCAAGTTCAACTCAATCTCTATCTCGGGTTACCACATGCAAGAGGCCGGTGCAACTGCCGATATCGAGCTTGCTTATACCCTCGCCGATGGTCTTGAGTACCTCCGCGCAGGTGTAAACGCCGGTATGGACATCGATGCTTTTGCTCCTCGCTTGTCGTTCTTCTGGGCTATTGGTATGAACTTCTTTATGGAGGTAGCTAAGATGCGTGCTGCTCGTATGTTGTGGGCTAAGATTGTAAAACAATTCAATCCCAAGAACCCCAAATCACTTGCATTGCGTACTCACTCACAAACTTCTGGTTGGTCACTCACCGAGCAAGATCCCTTCAACAACGTAGGTCGTACTTGTATCGAGGCTATGGGTGCTGCTCTTGGTCACACTCAATCGTTGCACACCAACGCTCTTGACGAGGCTATCGCACTTCCCACCGACTTCTCGGCTCGTATTGCTCGTAACACTCAAATCTACATCCAAGAAGAGACTTACATCACTAAGGAGATTGACCCCTGGGCAGGTTCTTACTATGTAGAGTGGTTGACCAACGAGTTGGCTCACAAAGCATGGGAGCACATCCAAGAAATCGAGAAATTGGGTGGTATGGCCAAGGCTATCGAAACCGGTATTCCTAAACTTCGCATCGAAGAGGCTGCTGCTCGCACTCAAGCTCGCATCGACTCGGGCAAACAAACTATCGTGGGTGTTAACAAATATCGTCTTGCCAAAGAGGCTCCCATCGATATCCTCGAAATCGATAACACTGCCGTTCGTGAGTCACAAGTTGCTCGCATCGTAGATTTGAAGGGCAAACGTGATGAGGCTGCTGTACAAGCTGCCCTCGAAGCTATCACTAAGTGTGTTGAGACCAAAGAAGGCAACTTGCTCGACCTCGCAGTTAAGGCTGCTCAAGTACGTGCTACATTGGGCGAAATTTCTGACGCTTGCGAGAAGATTGCAGGTCGCTATAAAGCAGTAATTAGAACTATTTCAGGCGTGTATTCTTCAGAAAACAAACAAAGCGACGACTTCAAGAAAGCTACCGAGTTGTGCGAGCAATTCGCTAAACGCGAAGGTCGTCAACCTCGTATCATGATTGCCAAAATGGGACAAGACGGTCACGACCGTGGTGCCAAAGTTTGTGCAACAGGTTACGCAGACTGTGGTTTCGACGTTGATATGGGACCCTTGTTCCAAACTCCCGCCGAGGCTGCTCGTCAAGCAGTAGAGAACGACGTTCACGTACTCGGTGTATCGTCACTTGCTGCCGGTCACAAAACTCTCGTTCCCCAAGTTATTGAAGAGTTGAAGAAACTTGGTCGCGAAGACATCATCGTTATTGCCGGTGGTGTAATTCCCGCACAAGACTACGACTTCCTCTATCAAGCAGGTGTTGCAGCCATCTTTGGTCCGGGTTCTCCCGTATCTCGTTCGGCTTGGCAAATCCTCGAAATCCTCTTGGGCGAAGAATAATAACACAGCCGTTATTCGGTTATAATGAGATGGATGCCTCGCAAGGCATCCATCTTTTTTATACACATATATTATATATATAAACGAAAAAGCCGCATCGTCACGATGCAGCTTTTTCTGTATCAAAAACAAGAAAGAGGAATCTTATCAAAACCCTACAAGGTAAGATAAGAACAATAATACCAATGAAACACACAAAAAACAAGAATATCATTATTGCATTGTAGTGCCTTCGTCAAGCAAACATCAGTCTTAAAAAAGAACTTCGAGAAACATCGCCTCATCTCTATCAGGCTGCATCAACTTGCCCTCCTTCAACTGCTGTTCGATATTATAACATTTACACAACAAAAAGGTTTGACATAAATATTATTTTATTTCTCAACAAAATCTATCGCCCCAAACTTTAAAGTATATTGACCTATCGATTGAAAATATTTCACTACTTTTGTAGAATGAAACAGAGTATAATTCATTTTATCGCATACCTATCGATAGCTGTCACAGCTATTTTTACCGGTTGCTACACAGCAACCGAATCAACTCCACGCATCAAGGTTGAGAAAGAAGAGCTGTACCAACCAACTATTGAAGAGTTGGTCATTGACAACAACTTCAGCCACAAAGGTTGCCACACATGGCTCGATGGGAAAGCATTCACATCTATTGAAGATGCTCTATCGCCTATGCTACGTCCCGAAGATGATGCTCCCCTGGCTCAAAGCGGATTGAAAGGCAAGATATTTTTCTATAAAGGCTATCGCGAGGAGAACCTGTACGGCGACAAGGCGGTCGTGTATCTACTCTACGAATGCAACGGTCACTTATATTCATACTATACAGGAAAGAGTATTGATGAGATTAAAGAGACCAACTACCTACCGCTCATACCCTCGCTTATAGATATGGACGATGTTGCTATGGCTCGCTCGCTTTTTGTGGGTAAACAGCTCTATATCTGCACCAATCATTGGTACAATCTGCAAGGCGAAGTAATACAAGGTCGTCACCTTGTGCCCATAACTATAACTGCTGTAGAACCCGGCAACAACGTACTGCCTCTTGCCATTCGCTTTGTCGACAGCAAAGGTATAGAGGCCCAGGTTTACATTACAACCAAAAGCTCATCATACACACAAATGCTCACCTTCGACCGACTCTTCTCATACGAGAACCCGCGTAATGCACATAGCGAAATAAGTGACGAAGTGTGGACTGCTATTACTGAAAGCCGACTACTCAAAGGTATGACCAAGAGCGAATGTCGCCTATCGATAGGACTGCCATCTGAAATAAACAAAATACCCACTTACAACGGAGTGAAAGAGCAATGGCTCTACAATAGTGGCGCATACCTCTTCTTCTCAGATGGTATTTTGGAAGATTTCAGACAATAAAAAAACATCCCGACACAACAAGTACTATGATACAAGAAAATATTGATATAACACAACGCCACACGTTTGGCATTGCAACCCAAGCCCGGGCGTGGGGCGACTACGACTCTATAGAAGAGTTACGCGAGATGTTACGTTATGCGCAAGCCAACGACCTTGCTTATATGCCTATTGGAGAAGGTAGTAACTTATTGTTTGTAAGAAACTACGAAGGACTCTTGCTACACTCTACAATGACCTCTATCAATAGCATCGCAAGAGGAGAGAACGAAATACTCGTACAAGCCGGCAGCGGTTGGATATGGGACGAATTTGTAGCACATTGCGTAGCACAAGGATGGTATGGATTGGAAAATCTGTCATACATTCCCGGCACAGTGGGCGCAAGTGCTGTTCAAAACGTGGGAGCCTATGGCGTAGAGGCGTGCGATATAATAGAATCGGTGACAGTACTCGACACCCACACCCTCGAAGAGCATATTATAAAAGCTACCGAATGCGGATATGGCTACCGCACAAGCCATTTTAAGAAAGATTGGAAGGGCAAATATATCGTAACTGCCGTTACTTTCCGACTGAGTACCACGCCTCAATATACCCTCGACTATGGCAACCTCTGCCAGATGGTTGGCGATACCCCTTCTCTACAAAGCGTGCGCGATGCGGTTATTGCTATACGCCGCAGCAAACTACCCGAACCCTGCGAATTGGGCAGTGCCGGCAGTTTCTTTGTCAATCCGGTAATTGCGCGTGAGCACTACAACAAACTGCTGGAACAGCACCCCAATATGCCCTGCTTTGAAGTAGATGAACAACACGTCAAAGTGCCGGCTGCATGGCTTATAGACCATCTCGAATGGAAAGGAAAAAGCTTGGGCGGTGCAATGGTTTATGAAAAACAACCCCTTGTTATTGTCAACACAGGCAATGCCAAACCCGGCCATGTCGTACAACTTGCTCAAGATATAGCATTCTCGGTATTTGAGAATTTTGGTATTATCATTACGCCTGAGGTCAATTACATTTATTGAGACAGTACACAGCAACAAAGATTAATTTTATCACAAGTATAGGAAACAATGGCACAGATTGAATTTTTGGGAACAGGCACCTCTACCGGCGTACCACAACCGCTATGTAACTGCGAGGTGTGTCGTAGCAACGATATACACGACAAGCGGCTGCGCTGCTCATCGATATTGAAAT
The DNA here is from genome assembly GCA_017561285.1 of Bacteroidaceae bacterium. GTDB lineage: Bacteria > Bacteroidota > Bacteroidia > Bacteroidales > Barnesiellaceae_A > Barnesiella_A. The sequence continues at coordinate 1,806 of JAFZDG010000342.1, read as the reverse complement.
TTGACAACACACACATTCTCATAGACTGTTCGCCCGACTTTCGCTATCAGGCTATGCGAGCCGGTATTGACCATATAGATGCACTACTGCTCACCCATGGCCATGCCGACCACATGGGTGGTCTTGACGACCTGCGCCCTTACTGCACCTATCACCCGCTACAACTATATGCCGAAGAGCGCGTTCTCAACGATGTTCGCACCCGACTGCCCTACTGCTTTATGGAAAATCCATACCCCGGTATCCCTCGCTTCGACACACACATCATCTCTCCGGCACAACCATTTACCATCAACGGCATAGAGATTACACCACTGCGCGTTATGCACTACAACCTGCCCATCGTAGGCTACCGTATAGGACGTATGGCATATATAACCGACTGCCTCACCATGCCGGAGGAGACAATCGAACAACTTCAAGACCTCGACCTACTCATTATCAATGCTCTCCGACACACCGAGCATATCTCACATCAAACCCTCTCTACGGCACTATCGGTAATAGAAAAACTGTCGCCCCGGCGCGCCTATTTGATACATATGTCGCACGATATGGGATTACACGCCGAGGTGTCAAAACAACTACCGCCTAATGTAAAGTTTGCATACGATGGACTTGTCCTCGATTTTCAATAAGTCTTTATTGTCTCAACAAGGAATACTTCCATCAGTACCGCAAACGTTTGCGGTATTTTTTTGTTTCATATCAAATTACACAGGATATAGAAAGATTTATAAATCCTTACCTTCGTAGAAGATAAACCATAAACTACAAAATATCAACAAAATGAAAAAAATTCTACTTTTCTTTTGTGCCATGTTTGCACTCAGTGCAATGGCATTGACCTACAATGTAACAGTTCCCGCAGGAACAAACGCTTGTTACATTGCCGGCGATATGAACGGTTGGTCTCACCAAGAGATGACCAAAGTTGACGCAACTCACTACACCATCGACATTGCAAGTGCCAATGAAAGTCAAGGCTACAAATATTGTAGTGGACCCGGATGGGACTATGTTGAGAAAGATGCCAATGGTGGTGAATTGTCAAACCGCACTTACAACTCGAACGATGTTGTAGCCAAATGGAACAAAGTGTATGAGCCCAGCGCACCCGTAGAGAAACCCGAAGGCAACATTACCATCTACCTTGAGAAAGCTACCGCTTATAGCACTACATACCTCTACGCTTGGGAAGGTGCCGACCTTGGCACTTGGCCCGGTATGGTAATGACTCAAACCGAGACTGTGGGTACTGTTGAGTACTGGAAGCACACTTTTGTAGCTCCCGAGAAGGCCATTAACATCATCTTCAACGATGGTGCCGGCAATCAAACCAACGATATAACCGGTGTAAACAAAACTACATTCTACCGTCTTAACAGCACATCAGGTCGCACCGATGTTACCGTTGTAGATCCCGGAGTTGCTCCTGAGCCCGAAACTCCCGAGACACTTGTTTACAACGTAACTGTTCCTGCCGGTACATCTGCTTGCTATATCGTAGGCGAATTTAATGGTTGGGATGTTGCCAATGCTACAAAAATGGATAAGGTTGATGACAATCGCTTCACCGTTACCATCAACGATATAAAAAAATCTACACCTTACAAGTATGTATGCGCTCAATCATGGGACTACGTAGAGTGCCTTGCCACTGGTGACGAAAAAGCCAACCGCACATGGAGCGAAAATGATATTGTTGAAGCTTGGAGAGCTACAGTAGAGGCTCCCGGTACACTTACCTACAACGTTACAGTACCCGGTGGTACACCTGCTTGCTACATTGCCGGCGAAATGAAC
>JAFZDG010000341.1 GCA_017561285.1 Bacteroidaceae bacterium | reverse complement strand
TTCAGTTATGCACCACAAGTTGTCGATGGTATTTACTACGATGTAATGAATGAGACGGAGGTAGCAGTAACCTTTAAAGATCGCCATTACAACAGTTACCGAGGCGAAGTGGAAGTGCCTGTGCAAGTAGAGATAGCAGGCCGTACCTATCGAGTAACGGCTGTAGCCGACCGAGCATTTTACGAATGCGACAGCCTCATATCGGTCGTATTGCCCAATGCGATAGATTCGATAGGACAGTATGCGTTCTATTCGAGCGAGTCGCTCAAGCGTGTCAATATTCCCGAGAGCGTGACCAAGATAGAGAGGGAGACATTCTACTATTGTCGCTCATTGCAAGAGATTGTAATACCGAATAGCGTGACAGAAATAGGCCAATACGCATTTGGTGATTGTTCGTCTCTCGTATCTGTCAATATACCGGAAAAGATTACGAAGATAGAGAGTGGAACGTTCCAGGGATGCTCATCTTTGCCAGAGATAGTCATACCGGAGGGTGTAACGGAAATAGGTAGTTGGGCTTTTGCTTATTGTTATGTATTGGCATCGGTTGAGCTTCCCACAACTATCGCAGAAATTGAAAATTATGCATTTGAAGGTTGTTGGAATATAAATATGGTTTGCACAAAGGCAACCACCCCGCCTACTATATACGACAATACGTTTACAGACTCAATGTGGGCTGTTATGGTTCCAGCCGGATGTGGTAATGCCTATCGTTCGGCATCGGTGTGGGAACGTTATAAAATTATTGAAGATAGCGATACCTATCGTGTAGAGGTATATGTAACCTCTCCGGGTACTTTGGCCAATGATATTGTGGAGCAGTGTGGTGTACAGCCCGATGAGGTAACACATATAATCGTACATGGAACGCTCAATCAGGCCGACTTTGAAGTGATGCGTACGGAGATGACTTCGTGCTACTCGATAGACTTGAGCGATGTTCAGTGCAGTCGTATCCCCGAAAGTGCCTTCTCCGAAAAGTCTTATTTGAAAAATATTGTGTTGCCTATGCAATGCGATACAATCGCTTCGTATGCATTCAATCAATGTCGTTCATTGCAGAAGATTGATTTCCCCGAGCGATTAACAACGATTGAGTATCAAGCATTCTATAGTTGTTCGTCTCTCAATGAGATAACGTTGCCTAAGCATTTGAAACGACTGGATGGCTATGTATTTGCTGAGTGTTATGCCCTTACACAAGTTCATTTCCCCGACTCGTTAGAGGTGATAGAATATGGATGTTTCCAAAATTGTCGTAATATAAAGCATTTGTCATTGCCGGCCGGATTGAAACGTCTTGGCAGCAATTCGTTTGGCTATTGTTATAATTTAGAACAAGTAGATTTCCCCGATATGTTAGAAGAAATAGATTGGGGTGCATTTTATGGTTGTTCCATACTTAAAGATGTTCAATTGCCGATGGGATTGAAGCGATTGGGCGGAATGGCTTTTGCCGAAACGAAGATAGAGAATATTTATATACCGGCAAGTGTGGAGTATATTGATGAAAATCCTTATGGGCGTTGTGATATTCGTTCTATTGTAGTTGATGAGAATAATACTAAATTTGAAGTGCCCGAGGGCAGTTGGTCTTTAGTTGAAACTGAAACAAAGAGACTGATAATAGGTTGCAACAATACCATCATACCTCGTGATATTGTAGAGATTGGTGGTTATGCCTTTGTCGGTTGTGATTTTGCAACTATAGATATACCTGCGAGTGTTAAAGTGTTAGGAGACTATGTCTTTGAACAATGTAACAATCTCGTTTCGGTAGTGCTTCCCGAGGGACTTACGTCTATAGGCAACTCGGCATTCTCAAATTGTTATGCATTGGCCGGTATTGACATTCCCAATAGCGTAAATTATATAGGCAGCTCGGCATTCTATAATTGTCAATCTCTCACCGAGATAGATATACCCGATGGAGTAGAATCATTGTACTGGGGAACATTTTATAGCTGTAGTAAATTGAAGCGAGTAAAACTCCCTGCTCAATTAAGATATATCAATGGCTATACATTTGCAGACTGTTATGAGTTGGAAGAAATCAATATTCCATCGCAGGTAGAAAGTATTGAATATAATGCTTTCAACTGGTGTCAAAATCTCAAGAAAATAGACTTGTCGCATTGTGCTTCTCTTAATTATATCAGCAGTGCTGTTTTTTATGGTTGTTCCAAGTTGGAGAGTGTCAACCTACCGGCTTCGCTTGATCGTATAGGTTCCGATGCATTTGCCGAGTGCTATGCTTTGGTTAATCTCTCAACCCAAGCACTATCGGCTCCACAGACCGAGGGTAATGTGTTTATGGGTGTGGACAATGGTGTGACCTATTTTGCACTACCCACACAATCGTACGATGAGTATAACGCAGCCGGTGAGTGGAGCCAGTTTATACAAACTCGTCCCTGCATAGATGTTACCGTCAATGATGGTTATAGCGATAATGGTGGCGGTAAAGTGCGATATGACAACAATTGGCATCGTGATCATAATGATCTTAATGCCGATGTATCGGGTATAGATGGCTATGTTGGCGATGCCATGAGCCTGTATGTTCCTACCGACTCGCTTGTGACATTCTTGATAGATTGTTACGATGACTTTGATATCAGAAGTGTGAAGTATGCCGATGAAGATGTTACCGACAAGGTTGTAAATGGAGTTTTCACAACTCCGGCAGTTGTTGACAACGCAGCGTTGGAGGTACTGTTCCGATATAAGAATAGTATAAAGGGTGACGTAAACCGCGACCTGAATGTAAACATTACCGACCTTGTTATCTTGGCCAATCACATCATCGACACCTATAAGGGCCGATTGGACCGTTATAATGCCAATGTTGTTGAGGACGATGTAATAAACATTTGCGATGTAGTGGCCATAGTCAATATTATACTTTCGGGCGATGAGGGGTATATGGCACGTTCGCAAGGCAGTGTCGAAAAAGGCCGCTTGGCCGTAAGCGATGTTCTGCTCGCCAAAGGCGAAACACGCACAATAGAGATAGAGCTTAATAATAAATTGGCCTATACCGCGTTCCAAATGGATCTCGTTTTGCCCACCGGACTTGCTGTAACCAATGTATCGTTGAGCGATAGAGCTACCGACTCGCACTCATTGCTATGGAATCTGTGCGAAGATGGTATTGTAAATATACTGGGTATGTCGAGCGATAATGCTGCCTTTGATGGCGAATGGGGTGTGTTACTTACCTTAGAGGTTACTGCCGATGCCACCTTTACAGGGGGCGATATAATTCTTACCAACGGAATCTTTGCAGCTCGTGATCTCACAACTCACTACCTCGATGCAGCCTATGCCAAAGCCGGTAATCCTACCGATATAAGTGATGCTTATAGCAAGAATCGCATATACAACATAGAGCGTACAGTCATTATCGAATCGGTATGCAATCAGGTGGCAACCATAGCCACAACCGATGGTCAGTTGCATACTTATAGCATCGGTGCCGGTCGTAATGAGATAGAGGTAGAGCAGCAAGGCGTTTATATTGTTGCTGTAGGATCGCTTACGAAGAAAATATTGATAAAGTAATAATTAAACAACAAAAATAGATATATTATGAAAAAGACATGGTTTGTGATGCTACTTGTGCTACTTTCAAGTATGGCAGTGCAAGCAGCAGGTAGTAACAATGAGAACTACCTGACAGCCGGCCCTATTGAGGTCGTGTCTATTAACGGCGCATTGCGTCTGGAGAGATTGGAGTTACCCATTACAATGGTCAATTCGGTAAGCATTGCCGGTTTCCAATGTGATATAATGTTTCCTAATGGTATTGCACCCATTAACAATGAGGGGCAATACGAAGTCGCCCTGTCATCGCGTGTCAATGACGATTACAAAGTAGAGGTTCGTAAACTATCAAATGGCGCATTGCGTCTGTTGGTATATACCTTTACAGCAAGTTCTATTGTGGGTAATGATGGCGTGATATTGACTATGGGTGTTATGCCTAACGAAAACTATAAGCAAGGCGAACAGATAGTCATTCGCAATATTGTTATGACATCGACCGACTTTGTTGAGTACTCGGGTATGCAAACCACTATCGATTGCTATATCAAAGAGAGTTTGTTGGGCGATACCAACCGCGATAAGAAAGTAAACGTTACCGACGTGGTGCATATGGGTAAGTATCTCGTTGGTGATTACGAGGGCGCATTTGATACAGATGCTGCCGATGAAAACAAGGACAGAGTTGTTGATGGCAACGACCTTACATCGGTGGGCAATATGGTTGTGACAGGCGCATTGCCCGAGACAGCCAATGATGCCAATGAGGTAAGTGGCAATGACAATAGATTGGTTGCTCCTTCTATTGAGGTGGTAAAACTCAATGGAACTATTTGTGAAGATGAGGTATTGTTGCCCATATCGATGGTCAATAGTGATGAGATATCGGGTTTCCAATGTGATATAGTATTTCCCAATGGTATTGCTCCGGTTGCATCCGATGGTAATATGCAGGTAGCTTTATCGCATCGCACATCCGACCACCTTATCAAAACCGCATGGCAGGCCAATGGTGCATTGCGTGTATTGGTTTACTCGCCTAATGCCAATGCAATAACCGATAATAGCGGTGAGATTTTTACGATTACCCTTTGTCCCAATTCACAATATAATCCCGATGAAGACATCGTTATACGCAACATTACAATGGCTACAACCAGTGTCAATGAGTACAATTGTGAGTCGGTAAGTATAGATTGTGTGATGAAGGAGAGTATGTTGGGCGATACCAACCGCGATACAAAGGTAAACGTTACCGACGTGGTGCATATTGGTAAATATCTCAGCGGCTATTATGAAGGTGCATTTGACAAGGATGCTGCCGATGAAAATAGAGACAAGCAAGTAGATGACAACGATCTTACCGGTGTGGGTGGGATGGTTGTGGCAGGTGCATTGCCCGAGACGGCCAACAATACGACAGCCGATGGTAATGTCAATCGCCTGGAAGCTGCCGCAGTAGAGGTAGTAGAACTCAACGGAACCATCTGTGAGGATATTATTGCACTCCCCATCTCTATTGTCAATAGTGATGAAATATCGGGTTTTCAATGCGACATCGTATTCCCTCAAGGTATCGTTCCGGTAGAGGTCGATGGCAAGTTGCAAATATCTCTTATCGGACGCACATCCGATCATATAATCAAAACTGCATGGCTGGATAATGGCGCATTGCGTGTATTGGTATATTCTCCGTTGGCCAATGCCATTGCAGGCAACGAAGGAAAGGTGTTTAGTATCAACCTTCGTCCCAATGCGCAATATAGTACCGATGAAAGGATTGTTGTACGCAACATTACGATGGCCACAACCGATGTTGTGGAGTATAACAGTGAGCAGCTCTCTATCGATTGTGTATTGCGATTGAGTACTTTAGGCGATATCAATCGAGATAATATTATCAATATTACCGACTTGGTAATATTGGTCAATATGATTTTGGAAATATATGATGGCGAGGCCGATATGAGTGCCACCGATGTAATGCAAGATGGTACGCTCGATATTAGCGATATTGTGGCATTGGTCAACCTTATTATGTCTTTTAATGAAGATGTTGTAATGGCACCTGCAAGAACAGTGGGTACAAAGGGAAGCTTGAGTCTCAATAACATTGATATATGTAACAACGATTATTCTACTATCGAGGTGGCATTGAATAATAGTACACCTTATACAGCGTTCCAAATGGATGTTACATTGCCCCAGGGCCTTTCGGTATCTCGTGTGGAATTGAGTCAACGAGCCATTAAGTCGCACAATCTTATGTGGAATATGACCGAGGATGGTACTCTTCGCATTCTTGCATTTGCACTCGACAATGCCCCCATATCCAATTACGATGGCACATTGTTTAATATCGATGTGTATGCCGACAGTGAATTTGTTGGTGGTGAGGTGGTGCTCAATAGCCCTATTTTTGCTACGCGTGATCTTACAACACACACTCTCGATGAAGTGGTTGCTGCAGCCCATAATATTACCGGTGTAAATGGTATCAATGTAGTCAATGACATCTATAGCATCGATCGTACAATCGTAGTGGTGTCGGATGTGGCTCAGACTTGCACTGTGACAACAGCTGCCGGTATGACAGAGTCTTATACATTGACGCAAGGATACAACGAAATTATGGTTGCAAATGCCGGTATGTATATTGTTTCGATCGGAAATATGATTAAGAAACTTATTGTAAAGTAAAGCTATGACCGAAAAGGTTCAAATACTATTATTGCTTTTTTTACTTGTGGTATTGTCGTTTGAGGTTTCTGCCGCAGACCGGTTTTATATGCCCGATTTCGAGATAGCACCCGGTGAAACCAAAGAGATGCAAATATATCTCGACAATGAAGTTTCCTATACCGGTTTTCAATGCGATGTCTATTTGCCGGAGGGTATATCGGCCACCAATTGGGCGCTTACCAATCGTATTACCAACCACACCCTCTCATCGGCTACCCTGGCCGGTGGAGCTGTGCGAATAATATGTTTTTCTATAACATCGGCACATCTCACAGGTAATGAAGGTGCTTTGGTCACCGTTTCGCTCACTGCCGATAATTCCTTGACAGTGGGTGATGTTCATACTGTAACGCTGCGAAATATCAACTTTGCCGAGACAGATGCAACCGGCCATATCTTGCCCGATACCTCTTGCTCTGTGGCGATTGTGCCGCCCATCGTCTTGGCCGAGCGCATAGAACTTAATCAGGACAATTGCTTGGCAATTGTTGGCGATACCATATTGCTTGAGGCTACCATTTATCCCGATGACGTTACCGAAAAAGCGGTTGTGTGGGAGGTGTCGGACCAAACGAAAGTAAGCATAGAGCCACTTGCCCATATGC
>JAFZDG010000340.1 GCA_017561285.1 Bacteroidaceae bacterium | reverse complement strand
TTGACGAGACTCACTATACCATTACATTCGACAACGTTACCCGCGCCACCAAATACAAATATACTTGTGGCGATGGTTGGGACTATGTAGAGGTATATGCCGATGGTAACGACGTTCAAGACCGCACATACCACGAAAACGACGTGGTAGAGGGTTGGAAATCACTCGCCGAGACTCCCGAAGAGCCCGGAACACTTGTATACAATGTTACAGTACCCGATGGTACACCCGCTTGCTACATTGCCGGTGAAATGACTGCTTGGAGCTTCATTCCTATGCAAATGGTTGATGACACTCACTACACCATCACTCTTATGGGTGTTACCAAGTCGATGAAGTACAAGTACACTTGTGGCACCGAATGGGATTTTGTAGAGATGCAAGCCGATGGTATTACCGATGTAGCAGACCGCAAATGGAGCGAAAACGATGTTGTTGAAGCTTGGAAATCGATGCCTCAAAATAACAGCATCCTTACTGCCATCAACAACAATACCCATGCATACGGCATCAACGGTGCTGTACGCATCAGTACTACCCAAGCTACTCAAGTAGCCATCTACAATGCTCAAGGCATTTTGGTAGATGTTGTTACCATCGATGGCGAAAAAACTATCGAATTGGCTCGCGGTATGTACATTGTAAACAACAAGAAAGTATTGGTATTCTAATACCCATACACTACATACAACATTACGGTCAGGCGATACAACACGTGTCGCCTGACTGTTTTGTATAGCCACGCCCCATATATGCCACGTCATCGCCTTATAAATACATCAGAGTCTTGTTTTTTTATGAAAAACTTATTTACTTTGCCTCGAATTGTGAAATATAACAGCGTATGAGATTTCTATTTGTAGTGCAAGGTGAAGGCCGAGGCCACTTTATGCAGGCCATTGAGATGAAGGCTATGCTCGAACGCAACGGACACCAAGTTGTGGCTTGCCTTGTAGGTAAAAATCCGGCTCGTGTCGTTCCCCAATATTTCTACGACCGTATGGAAGGTACAATGATCGACTCATTCGATAGTCCCAACTTTGTACAAGGCGTAGGAGGTAAACGACCATCGTACTTCAATACATTTGTAGAAAACATCACCAAGCTACCGGGATTCTCTATGTCGATGCATATGCTGCGCACCACCATAGCTCAAGTAGCCCCCGATGCCATTATCAACTTCTACGATGTGATGATGGGCATCTCCAACTATCTTGCACCTATGCAACTTCCCATTATCAGCATCGGCCATCAATACTTGTTTCTTCACGAAAACTTTGACTTCCCCAGTAAAAAGAGCAAGATAGAGTTAGACCCACTACGTCTCTTCACACTGGCCACGAGCGTAGGCTCATGCCGCCGATTGGCTCTTTCGTTTTACCCTATGGCCAACGACCTTGAACGCGACATTGTAGTTGTTCCCCCCATCCTACGCAGCATTGTTCGCCAAACACAACCACGAGAAGGCAAATACATACATGGATATATGCTCAATAGCGGTTTTGCCCATGAGGTACAGACGTGGCACAGCAAGCATCCCGACATAGAGATGCACTTTTTCTGGGACAAACCCGATGTTCCCGACACCTATGAGTTGCAACCCGGACTCACGATGCATCGCATCAACGACACCAAATTTCTTGAATCGATGGCCGGATGTGGTGGATATGCCACAACTTCGGGATTTGAGAGTGTATGCGAAGCACTCTATATGGGCAAGCCCGCAATCCTCGTACCGGTGCATATAGAACAAGAATGCAACGGATATGACGCGATGAAAGTAGGTGCCGGTATTGTATCGAATCACTTCGACATTGACCGCCTACTCGAACTAATGGAGACCTACAAGCCCAATTTGGAGTTTCGGACCTGGTGCGACGAAGCCGAGAAGCGTATCATTACGGCTATTGAAGAGAGTGTCAATAACTTCGACCTGCGTTGGTATCACCGCATCATAGGCCGACACATTTTCCGTTAATCGCATACCAACCTCCCCCATAGATGCAAAAGAGAGACGAAAACCAATGATTTTCGTCTCTTTTTATCTTTTAGCTATCGATATGCCCACTACTCGTGAACGTCAAATTTCTTACGATGGAAGACAAAACTGCGACCGAGGTATTTCTCGCGCACGACAGGATTTTCGGCAAGCTCCTCCGATGTACCTTGAAATAGTATCTTACCCTCAAAGAGCAGATAGGCTCTATCGGTAATACTCAATGTCTCGGGTGCATTGTGGTCGGTAATAAGAATACCTATATTCTTCTCTTTGAGTTTATACACGATATACTGAATATCCTCAACCGCAATAGGATCGACACCGGCAAAAGGCTCATCGAGCATTATAAACTTAGGATTGATAGCCAAGCAACGTGCAATCTCGGTACGGCGACGCTCGCCACCCGATAGTTGATCGCCCAAGTTTTTACGCACCTTACCCAAACGGAACTCTGCTATAAGGCTCTCTAACTTCTCTCGCTGGTACTCGGGCGTTGTATCGGTCATCTGCAATACAGCTCGAATGTTATCTTCGACCGACAATTTGCGGAATACCGAAGGTTCCTGCGCCAAGTAACCTATACCATGCTGCGCACGCTTATATACCGGAAATTCTGTTATATCGAGGTCATTGAGATAGATGTGACCTTCATTAGGGGGTACCAAACCGGTGGTCATATAGAATGTGGTAGTCTTACCGGCACCATTGGGGCCAAGCAATCCCACAATCTCACCTTGTGTCACATTTATCGACACGTGATTTACCACCGTACGCTGGCGATATTTCTTCACCAAGTCTTCGGTGCGCAGAACCATTCCGGCTGGTTGCTCTATAGGTTGTGATATATTCTCGTTATCCATAAGTAGTACAAATGTACAATAAAGACTATGGCCTCAAAAGGGATTTATGTTTTTTTACATCAACACTGCCTTATCGGCCTTGCGAAACAAGGTAGCCTTTGACATCCTTAAAAAGTGGTGTGGCAAAAATAAAGTCTTCAAGAGCGGCATTATTGCTTGTGGTGATTTGGCTGCTTGTACCTTCCCACGCTAAGCGACCTTTATTTATAAATATAATGTGTTCGCCGATACCCAACACAGAGTTCATATCGTGTGTATTGATAATAGTAGTTATACCATACTCATGCGTGATATCGCTGAGCAACTCATCAATTACGAGTGAAGTCTTGGGATCGAGGCCCGAGTTGGGTTCATCGCAGAAGAGATATTTGGGATTGAGGGCTATGGCACGTGCAATGGCCACACGCTTCTGCATACCACCACTTATCTCCGAGGGGAACAGATTGTTGGCACCATGCAGATTGACACGCTCCAAGCAGAACTCTGCCCGTTTTTGACACTCCTTATAGGTCATATTGGTGTGCATACGCAACGGATACATTACGTTGCCCAACACGTTCTCCGAGTCAAAAAGAGCCGATCCTTGAAAGAGCATACCTATCTCCTTGCGCAACTCTTTTATTTGTCGGCTGTTCATAGCAAGGCTATTACGGCCGTCATACAACACCTCGCCGGTTTCGGGAGTGCGCAGACCTATAATAGACTTGAGCAACACTGTCTTACCCGAACCACTCTGTCCGATGATAAGGTTGGTCTTACCCTTTTCAAATCGTGCCGATATATCAAACAGCACTTGTCGTCCATCAAACGACTTGTTGATATTCTTTACCTCTATCATCCCATTATAATTTGAGTGAGTAATACGTCTGTGATAAGAATGATAACACTACTGGTCACTACGGCATTGGTACTTGCTTTACCT
>JAFZDG010000339.1 GCA_017561285.1 Bacteroidaceae bacterium | reverse complement strand
GGGTTGGTGTACTTCTGCTCGATGCGTGCAATTTCGTTGGCTATGCGCCAGTGCATATCATCGGGAGACTTTTCGTAGATATTACCAAAAGAATCCTTCAAGGCATACTTGTTTACCCAAACTCGGGCTGCAAGTTCATCGCCATTGAAGTATTCGAGCGAGGCTGTAAATGCTTCGTCGTAGGTGTAAATTTTCTGTTCCACTATTTTAAAATATATAAATCGTTAATCTAAGCTGTTTTAATAGGTGGTGCGACCTGAAAATTTCGCGGTGCAATATTACGCATAATTTCTTGTTTTATCACGATTTGTGAGAAAGAATTTTATTGATATTTGTGAAAAGTTTTCTGTTTTAAAAATTAATGTGCTATAAAACAGATTGTTATGATTTTTATCAATCCAAAAAGTTTTCAAAAATGATATTTGTTGCATAGTTGTGGTTGTGAAAAAGGTTTTGTTGAAAAGTGCGAACCTATGATGTGTTGTTGTGTTTGTCGGGATATGTAATATAGTGTAAATTGTTAGTTATAGCTTCTTGTAAAGTACAATTTATAAATATGAATTTTATAAAAGTGAATTTAAATTCTTGAGAAGTGAATATTTTGTTGCAACCAATCGTGGTGCGATATTGTTGATTGGAGAAATGATTGTTTATGATATGCCTAATGTTATGGTTGTTGCTGTTGTGTGCTACGACAGCTCAAGCCGAGAACGATAATATTGAAGTGGCGCAAGATGGTTTATTTCAACTATTGGTATTGCCTTATGACTATGATGCTCTTGAGCCGGCCATCGGTCGCAAAACAATGCAGTTGCACCATAGTAAGCACCTCAAAGGTTATGTGGATAAATTGAACCGCCTTATAGTCGGTACTCGATATGCATCGATGCCACTGAGCCGTATCGTTGTATTATCTGATAGTACGGTGTATGATCAGTCTGTTTTTAACAATGCCGGGCAGGTACTCAATCATAACTTATACTTTACGCAGCTATCGCCCGATGGTGGAGGTGAACCTCAAGGAATTTTGGCCGATGCCATTGATAATAAGTGGGGGAGCTTCAATGCGTTTAAACAAGCTTTCAATAATAGTAGTGCCGAACTTTTTGGTGCGGGCTGGGTATGGTTGGTATGCGACCACGAAGGCGAGTTGTATATAGTGCAAGAACCCAATGGCGGTAATCCGGTAACAAGAGGGTTAGTGCCTTTGTTGGGGGTAGATGTGTGGGAGCATGCATATTACCTCGATTATCAAAACAGACGCAGTGACTATGTGGATGCACTATGGGATATTGTTGATTGGTCGGTCGTAGAAGAACGATATGAGGCAACGGGGGTGATTGAAAATAACTGTCAAAGTGCCATCGAAATGTTGTCGGAAATGTAGGCATTATAGGTCGTGATGATATTCGTATATATAATGTAGGATGCGGCTCGGCAAAAAAGCTCAAGTAAACTTGCTTTTCTGCGCTCGCCTTTCACTATATTTGCACAAATAGTACTATATTCGTAGTCAATAAAAAACGTAATACTATGCGTAAAAATTTTGGATCTAAAACGTGGCTCTATCCTATGCCGGTGCTTATTGTTGCGGCCTATGATGAGCAGGGAGTTCCCAATGCAATGAATGCTGCATGGGGTGGTATCTATACCGACAATACGATAGGTATATGTCTTGCCGAAGAGCATAAGACAACTCGCAATATACTTGCTACGAAAGTTTTCACAGTGAGTGTTGCCACTGTGCAACATTTGGCTGCCTGTGACTATTTGGGCTTGGTTTCGGGCGATAAAGTGCCCAATAAACTACAGCGTGCCGGATTTCATATTGTTGCGTCACCCACCGTCCATGCACCTCTTATCGAAGAGCTACCTATGACATTGGAATGTGAGATGGTAAGTTATGACTTGGAGAGCAATCATCTTGTGGCTCGCATAGTCAATATCAGTGCCGATGAAGCTATCCTTACCGATGGCAAGATAGATATAACCAAACTACGGCCTATTACTTACGATTCTGTTTCGCATCAATACTACGAAATAACCACACCGGTAGGAAAAGCTTTCGGTGCAGGAAAGATATTGATGGAGTAGGGACGTTGGGGCAATTGTACTATAGCTCCTCTTCGTACATGAGGTAGTGGCATTCCGACATACCGAGTTTGTTATATACCGATTGGGCGCGAAGGTTGGTCTTGTCGACATAGAGCCGTACCTGTGTTATGCTCTCTTCTTTGGCCAAATGCTTCACGTGGGCATACATG
>JAFZDG010000338.1 GCA_017561285.1 Bacteroidaceae bacterium | reverse complement strand
GCTGCCAACGACTGGATGGTGCTTCCCGAGGTGCAAGTGGTGAGCGAAAACCTTGTACTCGAATGGAAGTCGCAAACCTACAAAGCCGACAAGCGCGATGGCCTCAAAGTATTTATCTCTACACAAGGTGGTCGCCCCGAAAACTTCCCCTCAACACCCGTTTGGGAGGTTGCCGAAGAAGAGGTGGGTGCTACAGAAGACTTTGAAGGCGAATTTATCACGCACGAGCTCTCTTTGGCACAATATGTGGGTAAAACCATCTATATCGCTTTCGTAAACCAAAGCTACGACAAGAGCCTCTTGGCTATTGACGATATCAAGGTATATAGCAACGACAAGTTTGCATTGAAACTCGACTTTGGTACCGTTATCAACGATGTTGAGGCCGTAACATTCTCGGGCGAAATCATCAACCAACAACTCGACAAGCTCAACGAGGTGGCTATCACATTGTCGTATGGCGAGAAGGTTGTGACCGAAAACTTTGGCAACCTCAACCTTGCTAAGGGCGAGAGCGCACGCTTTGCTATGGCTCACAAGATGCCCATCAAGTTCAACGAGACCATACAATACACCCTTCGTGCCACAGCCGGTCAAGACAACTATGTATATGTGTCGTCGGTAACCAACACCTTCCGTCGTCGTGTGGTTATTGAGGAGCATACCGGTGTGCGTTGTGGTTACTGTCCGTTGGGTGCTTGGGCCATCGACTCTATCAAAGAGATTGCTCCCGACAAGATTGCTCCCATTGCAGTACAATGCGCCCAATTGGGTAGCGTCAATCTCCTTGTTGACGACTATACCGGTGGCCTCTATACCGAGGGCCTCACAGCCTATCCCGTTGGTTGGATCGATCGCACCTATGCCTCTACTCCCAACGGTAATGCCAATGGTTATCACTTCGATGACGAGGGTTCTTGGCTCTCGCTCTTCAATAAGCAAGTAAACATTGTACCCGATGCCGGCATTACCGTAACAGCTGTGTTGAGTGAAGATAAGAACTCGATTGTTGCCGAGGCACAAGTACGCACAGCCGAGGACAAAGCCAATCTCGATTGGCGTGTGATATATGTACTCACCGAGGATAGTGTTACCGGTTATTTCCAATCGAACAACTATTCGGGCTACAAAGGTTGGGTAGGTGGTTGGCAAAGCAAACCCAAAAGTGCCGAGGTCGTTCTCAACGAGTTGGCACGTGGTATATATCCCTCGTTCTATGGCGAGCAAGGCAGTATGCCTGCCACTATGAGCGCCGGTGTGATAGAGAAGTATAGCTACACCATAGAGATACCCTATACCAAGCAAATGGGTGCTAATACTATCGAATTTGTACAAAACGCCAAGAACCTCAACGTAGTGGCTATGCTCGTAGATGGCAAAACCAAGCGCGTGGTAAATGCCGATATGGCTCGTGTCAAAGATCTCACAGCTGTCAATGACGTAAAGCGCGATGCCAATGGCTTGAAGGTTGTGACCGAAGGCAATGTTGTGAAGGTTGCAGCTGCCAATGGTGCCATGCTCTCGGCTTCGCTCGTTACAATCGATGGTCGTGTCGTTGCCTCGGCTGCCGGTAGCGGTAGCGTAGCGCTCGATGCTTCGCACTATAGTGGTGTAGCCCTTGTGCAAGTAGTTGCCGATGGTAATGTAACCGTACGCAAAGTGGTCGTGCGATAAAGCGAAACTCATCATATACCATTTTATCGGGGTGTGTCTGTATAGTCGGGCACACCCTTTTTGTCCCTTCGGTGGATTGTATATGCCCGGTGTACTCGAATGCGAAATTTAACGAAATTTAGCATTCGGGGGGGTAATTCCGAAAGATTATTCTTACATTTGTCTAAATATTCCAAAAACCAGCACGTATTGTTGATATTTGTTAACACGTTGCTTGGCAGTGTTAACGATATTGACATATTATAGTGTTGATGCGATATTTGCATAGATACATATCAATACTTAACAATATTAAAATTATAAACTATGAAGAAAAACTTAATTTTCGGTTTGTTTGCAACAGCCTTGCTGCTGCTTACAACAGCTTGCCAAAAAGAGAACGATCTCGTCAATGGCAACGAGGTAATGGTTAACTTCGAAGTAAGCGCACCTGTGATTGCCACTCGTGCTTACAGTGATGGTGAAACCGCCAAAAATTTGCAGTATG